>JBEAZL010000178.1:0-8907 GCA_041170085.1 Bacteroidota bacterium | reverse complement strand
CCGCATCTGTGAGCACTTTCTCCTGTCTGAAATATCTCATGAATGCCGCCGGATGCTGTCGAATCCATGATGATATGCCAACATAAAAGGGTTCTGCAAAGGCGCCGTCGGCATACCACATGCATCGGGTGGCCAGCACAAAATAGAACGGATGTCGCATTTCATCCGGGCTGAACAGACTGTCAGTTACTGAATTATTATCGTCGCCGTCATTGAGTTCTTTTTTAACCTGAAAAATTTCTTTGAACAATGCCGGAATGTTTGGGTCTGCAAGATGTTCGTTCAGTGTCCTGGTACCGATGTACTCTTCACCCCGAATTTCTCTGAAATGCTTTTGGATGTAACTACCCTCATCTTCCGGAACTGAAACCGGATTCCTGACAGATGCTGTGTCTCCTGATTCTGTCGGACTATCAACCCTGCCTGCTTCGGGTTCATTGCACGACACTGTTATCAGTGCCAGAACAACGATGGGAATTTTCATTTTCACGGTTTGCGGGATTGGCATATTTCGCAAGCTTTTTTATAAAGAGAAATGTATCGTTTCATAACACACTCCCCTCTCCTTTGAGGAGAGGGGCAGGGGGTGAGGTATCGCTACCGTGTATACTTCCCCGGCTTCCGACGCTTTCCACCTGCACTTTTCTTCGGCGCACTCCCTGTCGCTGCATGCGACACCTTGCTCGAATGCGCTATAAGCCTGTTGAGCTGATCCAGCTCCTCTCCTTCCACCGGCCGCCACTCGCCCTTGCGGATGCCCTGCAGGGGTATATGCATGATGCGCACGCGCTCGAGTTTCTTCACCTCATACCCAAAATGCTCACACATCCTGCGGATCTGTCGGTTCAATCCCTGCACCAGCACTATGCGAAAAACAAAGGTGGCCTCACGGTTCACCTTGCAACGCTTCGT
Organism: Bacteroidota bacterium; assembly: GCA_041170085.1. Lineage (GTDB taxonomy): Bacteria > Bacteroidota > Bacteroidia > Flavobacteriales_D > Sanyastnellaceae > JAWXBG01. The sequence goes on along the minus strand of JBEAZL010000178.1, from coordinate 7,995 downwards.
CATCTGTCCGAGGATCGGCACACCTCCGGCCATGCCGCGGATAAACTCATCCGTAACCGGCTTGTCCACGGTTACCAGGTATTCCTTCTCATGATTGTTACCGGCACGCAGTATTTTATTCACGAGGTCACCGTCGTTGGTCAAAAAAATCAATCCCTGTGAATCCTTGTCCAGCCGGCCTATCGGAAATACCCGCTCCGGGTAACCAAGTGCATCTATAATATTTGTCGGATCTTTTAGATCGGTGGTACACGTTACTCCCACCGGTTTGTTGTAGGCCAGAACGACCTGTGTGGTGCGTGAGGCCAGAAGATGTCCGTTAACTTTCACTTCGTCGCCGTCATTCACCTGGTCACCGAGCACGGCCTTCCTTCCATTCAGCAATACCTGTCCTCGCTCAATATAGCGGTCGGCCTCGCGCCTCGAACAATAGCCGCTCTCACTGATGAATTTGTTAACCCTCACCTGACGTATTTTGAGCGAAGATAAGGTCGCCCCCAACGATGTACATTGCGGCAATTTTGATCCCGTGAAGGAAGTACTGCTGCTCATACCGCCACTCACCCAACTCAATACACCGTACCCTTCTACAGCTTACCTCTCGGGATTCCTACACGATAAAGGTTATGTCGTGCGCCAGGGCGACCTCGGCCTGGACCTTGTGCTGGATGTGTTTTCATCCACCGGACTTCATGCGCTCTTCACGGAAATCGAACGGCACAGCTTCAGCCTGAAGCCGCCCATGCAACGCATACTTTCCAACCGCGACAGCTACCTCGCCACCATAGATTCTGTCATCGCATTTCTGCAGCACAGGAACTATTCGCTCGCTTACCGCATCTCGGGGCGCAACTACCTTCCCGAAGGACCGCGTTTCAAAACGATAGATGATCCCGACTGGTTCTTTGGTCATATCGGTGTCCAGGACAAAGCCCGCTACCTGTGCACGATGTATCTCGAGGACCTTGCCGACCTTATCCAGGCCACCATTGGGCCGCATTTCGGTTTTTCGAAATACGCAGAGCGAATCGCTCGTACCGCAACTTCGTTCGATCCGATAGCAGAAGAACTCCAAAAGCCAGACTCTTATTTCGATACAGTACTTGCCGGTTGCCTGAAAAAATATTTCGATGTCAGCGTACCCGATGCGGTGGGTCTGTCGGTGCCCTTCGGCGGCAATCTCTATGGTGCCCTGAAATCGGCTCAATGGATACGCCGGCATTTCCCGCAGGTGCAAATCGCCCTCGGCGGGGGATACGTGAATACAGAACTGCGCGACCTGACAGACCCGCGGGTGTTCGACTACGTTGACTACATCACCTTCGACGATGGTGAAGGCCCGCTGCTGGCAATCCTCGAACAACAGCAGGATGACGTTCATGAAGTGCGGCTGAGACGCACCTTTGTTCGCCGCGACAATGGCGTGCATTATGTCAATAACCGCAAGGATGCCGACTTCGGGCACACCACATTGCCCGCTCCGCGCTACCATGGTCTGCGGCTGAAGGAATATCTGTCGGTCATCGATATGCCTAATCCGATGCACCGGTTGTGGAACGACGGACGGTGGAATAAGCTTACGATGGCCCATGGGTGCTATTGGAAGAAATGCAGCTTTTGCGATATCACGCTGGATTATATCGCGCGCTTTGAACAAAGTCCTGCAGTGGTTCTGGTGGATAAGATGGAGCAACTGATCCGCGAGACAGGTGAAACGGGTTTTCATTTCGTGGATGAAGCCGCCCCGCCACTGGCCATGCGCGACCTCGCAGTGGAAATCCTTCGTCGAGGATTGCAGGTGTCGTGGTGGACCAATATCCGCTTTGAAAAAACATTCAATGAAGACCTGTGCCGGTTGCTCAGTGCTTCCGGCTGCATAGCCGTTACGGGCGGACTGGAAGTGGCAAGTCCGCGGTTGCTCCAGCTTATGGAAAAGGGCATCACCATCGACCAGGTCGCGCGGGTCTGCAAAGGATTCCGCGATGCCGGTATCCTCGTGCACGCCTACCTGATGTACGGTTTTCCCACCCAGACCGAGCAGGAGACGATCGATTCACTCGACATTGTGCGCCAGCTGTTCCGTGAGGGATTGTTACATTCAGGACACTGGCATCAGTTCGCGATGACCGCACACAGTCCGGTTGGCAAAGACCCCGCGAAATACCATGTCATTCGCACCGGCCCTGAGTTCAGGGGATTCGCCAACAATGATCTTTACCACGACGATCCGGAGGGTGCTGATCATGAAAAATATGGTGACGGACTGAAGAAGGCTCTTTACAACTATATGCACCTGCATGGCTTCGACCTGCCGCTGCCGAAGTTCTTTTCCTTTCCGGTGCCAAAGCCAAAAGTGCATCCTAACACGATCGCCAAGGCTATCCAGTCGCCGTTGCCCGACCCGGTTGAAACGCCCGGTTACCGGCTGCTGTGGCACAACACTCAATACCGCGTGCTGGAAAAAACGGATCAAGGTTACGACGTGGTATTCACTACACCCCGTGGATCGGTGAAACTTGAAATACCTCAGGCGCTGTTCAGCCTGATGACCACCTTTGAACAGCGTCTGCCGCTGTTCGCAGAAAGGCCCTTGCCGCTGAAAGAAGCGCTGGACTATTTGTCGCAACATACCGGTCTCGAACCCGAGGAAATCATTCGCCAGGAATGGTGGAAAAAATGGCGCTCCGGCGCGGCTTGGGTCATTCGTATGTAATCCATTGCATACCGCCAGCCGCAGATTGCAGACTTCTCTAAGAGCCCGAAGCCCCCATCACTGAAAGTACCGCCCCGCCGGGGCGGGAACTTTGTTTTTCTTTCACGTTCTACTGAAGTTTTCGCTCCTTCGGAGCGGGTCTCTGATTGAGCATTCAATCTCCGTTTGTCTTTCAAGCCAGGTGAATTCAATCTTCCCCGATGTGTATTCATTGACACATTCACCCATTGACACATTGACCCATTGATGGTCCCTGAGGTTCTCGAAGGGCCCATTGAATACAATACCACCCCTTCGGGGCGATCCGGGGAGATAGCCACTGCCCATTGCAGACTGCGGACTGCTTCCCTGAATCCCCCGACTAAAGTCGTGGGCTAACTGATGTCTGCTTCCGTCTCCGTATTGTCGCGGTCTGAAGACCACGACAGCTCCTGCAATCCAACTGCTCATGGTATTTTCTATCACCCATTGTGAATTGTCTAATTCATTCACCCATTGACCCGACCCCCGACCCCTGAAGGGGCGCAACATGGTTGGGACTTCAGAATGCTGTTGGACAGTCGAGTTGTGAGAATACCACTCCTACGGATCTATGCAACACCATATTCCCCATTGTATAATTCTATCATTGTATAATTCTATCATTGTATAATGGTATAATTCAACCATTCCCTCATTGGCACATCCCCACATTCTCAATTACCCTATCTTTGCCCCGTAATATTTATCCAAATGGGCATTGGCGGTAAAGAATGGCTGATCATTCTGATTGTAGTTCTCCTCCTCTTCGGCGGAAAGAAAATCCCTGAACTCATGCGCGGTCTCGGTCGTGGCGTGAAGGAATTTAAGGACGCTTCCAAGGGTGAAACCAAGGAAACTCCTGAAAGCACAGAGAAGTAGTCTCATAAGCGGGTCAGGGTCTGTGAAGCAATACTCTTCACTGAATGAAGTCAGGAAAGATATCCTCGACGGTAGAATTGTATTGAGAGAACTCGTTCAGGGTTATCTCGATAACATAGCCGCACGTCCTGATCTCAATATTTTCCTCGAAGTTTTTGGCGAAGAAGCACTGGCTGCCGCAGAATCTGTGCAGCAGAAAATGCTCGCCGGTAAAGGCGGGCGTCTCGCCGGAATGGTGATTGCCCTCAAGGATAATATCTGTTACAAAGGCCACAAGGTCTCTGCCTCTTCACGTATACTCGAAGGATTCCAGTCGCTCTACAGCGCGACGGTTACCGAGCGCTTACTGGCCGAAGATGCCATCATCATTGGCCGGACCAACTGCGACGAATTTGCCATGGGCTCTTCCAACGAGAACTCAGCCTATGGCCCGGTAGGTCACCCGATCAATCCAGATCTGGTGCCCGGCGGCTCATCAGGTGGCTCAGCAGCTGCTGTAGCCGGTAATATGTGCCTCGCATCGCTCGGCTCTGATACAGGTGGATCTATTCGTCAGCCCGCCTCCCTGTGCGGTATCATTGGCATAAAGCCTACGTACGGACGTATTTCCAGACACGGCCTCATAGCTTATGCTTCAAGCTTCGACCAGATCGGGCCATTTACCCATAGCATGGAAGATGTTGCCGCTATCCTGGAAGTCATTTCCGGTCCCGATAATTTTGATTCTACAGTATCTCAACGCCCTGTGCCGGATTATTCCGCAGCACTTGGTGTTCGTAAGAAATACCGCATTGGCTATATCCGCGAATGCATCGAAAATCCGGGTCTCAATCCGGAAGTGAAGCAACGCACCATCGAGATCCTCGATGCGTTGCGAAATGAAGGACATACAGTAGAGGCGGTTGATTTTCCACTGCTCGATTACCTTGTTCCCGCATATTACGTTTTAACTACTGCCGAGGCCTCATCGAATCTCGCCCGTTTCGACGGAATCCATTACGGATACAGGGATCCTGAGTCCATGGGAATCGACAATACCTACACCCGTAGCCGCACGCATGGCTTCGGAGCAGAGGTGAAGCGCAGGATCATGCTCGGTACTTTCGTGTTGAGCGCTGGATACTATGATGCCTACTACGGACATACACAAAAGGTGCGTAAGCTTATTCGCGAGAATACCAGAAAACTGCTGACAGACTTTGACTTCCTGGCTACACCAACCACCACCAACGTGGCATTTGGCAAGGGACAGAAAGCCAACGATCCGATAGCCATGTACCTGGAAGATATTTTTACCGTTCAGGCACCTCTCGCCGGAATCCCCGGAATCTCCCTTCCACTGGGCAAAAACAGCGAAGGACTTCCTTTTGGTTTCCAGCTCATGAGTGATGTTTTCACAGAGGAGAAACTCCTTGCATTCTCTGCGGAACTCATGGAAAAGTTTGTTAGTAAGTAGAAAAGCGCCTGATTCTCCTTTTCCTGTAACAATAAAGAACTTGCACTCGTAGTTATTTGAGTGCCAGACCTACCTGCAAGTGGTCAATATTTATTATCATCGCAACCGGATTTTATGAACAAGGAAAATTTTGGAATGAAAGCAACAGCCATTTTCTTCTTGCTGCTTTCCCCAGTTATCGCCATCCCTGGAAAGTGCGCGATACTGCAGAAAGACAGCATCCCCCCGGTCAGCTGCGACCCGGCGGTATGTCTTGATGACCCTGAAATTCAGGCCATAGACAAAATCCTCGTAGGCAGCTACCTCAACCACTTCTGTTTTACGGCAGATCAGGAAGTGCTCAACGTGTATGAGTACGACAAAGAGGTCGTTCCGACTTTCACGCCGGAAGTGTACAAACAGAGGATGAAAGCCCTCGACAAACAAACGCCATTCGATCTGGTGTACAACAGCACCGTACAGGGCTTTATCGATCTCTATGCCGTGAGAAGGCGCGACATCACCAGCAAAGTGCTCGGCATGTCGAACCTCTATTTCCCCATGATCGAGGAAAAGCTGGCGAAGTACAACATTCCGCTCGAGATGAAATATCTCTCTATCGTGGAATCAGCCCTCAATCCGACAGCAATTTCAAGCGCCGGAGCCGGTGGACTCTGGCAGTTCATGGTGGCTACGGGTAAGATGTACGGACTGGATGTAACCAGCTATCAGGATGAGCGCTTCGACATGTATCAGTCAACCGATGCAGCTTGTCGCTACCTCCGTTTTCTCTATGAAACATATGACGACTGGGAGCTTGCTCTGGCCGCCTATAACTCTGGTCCCGGAAACGTGAACAAGGCCATCCGTCGTGCCGGTGGTAAGCGCGATTTCTGGTCTATCCGTCCATTCCTGCCTAAGGAAACTCAGGGATATGTGCCTGCCTTCATCGCTGTGAACTACGTGATGAACTACGCCAGTGAGCACAATATCTATCCAAAGAACCCAATCATCACGTACTTCGAAACGGACACTGTTCACGTGCAGGAGCGTGTGATTTTTTCTGAGCTGAGCAAGATTATCAATATGCCGGTCGAAGACATCAGCTTCCTGAACTGCACGTACAAGTTGAAGGAGATTCCGGACAATGGCAAGAAGAATTATCTGGTGCTGCCTGCCGATAAAATCGGTCTGTTCCTCAGCAACGAAACGCTCGTGTATGAGCGCAGCCGCGAAAACGAAGTGCCCAATGAACCTGTTGCCTCTGTGTCATCAAACAGCAAAGTGGTAACAGAGTCGGAATGGGTGACCTACAAAGTGCGTGGAGGCGATTCTCTCGGCAAGATTGCAACGAAGTACAACACCACCATCACCGAACTCAAGAAGTGGAATAAACTGCGTTCAAATACCATTCACCCCGGTCAGAAGCTGAAGGTGAAGCATAAAGTCACACGCACCGTAGCAGATGATCAGGTTGAGAACAAGACAGAAGAGAAGGCTGCCCCTAAAGAAGAAGTGGCCGTGGAAACAGCAAAGCCAGCCGAGGAGCCAAAGGCAAAAGTGGCACCATCTTTCAAGTATCACACGGTACAGAGAGGTGATACCCTGTGGAGCATCGCCAATCGCTACGACGGTGTGACCGTTGATTCTATCAAGGATCTGAATACAGGTATTTCAGCCAACCTCAAGGTGGGCCAAAAGATTAAAATCAAACAAATCGGATAACATGTCCCAGGTACAAAATGGGGTTCGCGTAAGGGTAGGATACACCCTTCGTTACGACGGGCCGGAAGGTGAAATCATCGAAGAGACCCGCGATAACGAGCCGCTGGACTTCATTTACGGCAAAGGCGAGATGTTGCCCAAGTTTGAGGAGGCCATGCATGGGCTTTCTGAAAGCGCAACGTTCACGGTAAAGATCCTGGCCGAAGATGCCTACGGCGAAGAGCGCGAAGAACTCTACCGCGAATTCGCGAAATCTGAGTTCATTGCCGATGGCGAGTGGGACGAGGAAATGTTTCAGGAAGGTATGGTTGTTCCAATGCAAACCCCTGACGGACAAGTGATTGAAGGAATCATAGCGGAGGTCAAACTGAACTCTGTTGTACTCGACTTCAACCATCCGCTCGCGGGCGAAGACCTCTACTTTGAGGGCACTGTGCTGAAGATTGGAGAGTAAGCTTTCCAACTACCCCTTTTGATAAATCACATCCCCTGACCCTGAAACGGGCATCCGTTTCGGGCATCTTTGCGCATATGACACGCCCGGTTTTCAAAACATCTGGAAGCACGATTTCATCGGTTTCTACAGTGATTGGCATAACGCTGGTGCTGGTCATGCTGGGTGCATTCACTATGTTCCTGCTGATCGCAAATTCACTTTCGTCGCATATCCGCGGTCAGCATCGGGTCAACATCTTTCTCAGCGATCAGGCTCCGGAAGCAGATATCCAGAGGCTGAAGCAGCAATTGCAGGCTGAGCCCTTTGCCCAGGAGGTAACCTATATCTCGCGCGAAGAGGCCGCCCGTCTTGCCCAGGAAGAGATCGGACAGGATTTTATTGAGGTGCTGGGCTACAATCCGGTTCCTGCGTCCCTTCAATTGAAAGTGCACCCTGACTTTTCTGATATAGCCAAACTTGAGGAATCCCTTGAGCCCATCAAGTCTGACCCCAATGTGGATGAGGTGGCCTATCAGAAGAGCCTGATGCAGAAGATAAACGAGAATACCGCCCGAATCGGACTCGGTTTGCTGATCCTGGGGGTATTGCTCCTGATCATTGCGGTCGTGCTCATCAATAGTACCATAGAACTGGCCATTTTCTCACAGCGCTTTATCATCAAGAGCATGCAGCTCGTGGGAGCCACCTCATGGTTCATCCAGAAGCCTTTTCTGAGGCGTGCTCTGGGCTTCGGCGTTGTGTCTTCCATTCTGGCCATGGCCATTC
>JBEAZL010000177.1:0-5708 GCA_041170085.1 Bacteroidota bacterium | reverse complement strand
GGGGTTGGCCTCAACAAGATGAATATCCATCTCGCCGATATTCATGTCGGGATAGTCTGACGGAAGAATATCTTTTTTCAGTTCTGACAATGCCCCGGCCAGCTCGACACCCGTCGGACCGCCACCCACAATGATTACACTCATCAATGCTTCCTGTTCTGCAGCGTCCTTGCCCAACAGTGCTTTCTCAAGATTCTGGAGCATCAGACTGCGGATATCAAGTGCATCCGAAACTGTCTTCATAGGCATCGCAAATTCTTCTATGGACTTTAGTCCGAAGAAATTGCTTGTAGCGCCCGTAGCCATTACGAGATAGTCGTAGTGTACAGTGCCAATATCCGTATGGACCTCTCTGGCATTTGTATCTACTGAATTCACCAGAGCCATCCTGAAAAACATGCGCTGCTGATTTCTGAATATTTTTCTGAATGGATAGGCGATACTCCCGGGTTCAAGTCCAGCAGTAGCTACCTGGTACAGCAGTGGTTGAAATGCATGGTAATTGTGCTTATCGAGAAGCACAACCTGGAATGGAGCATTCTTAAGTTTCTGGGCTAGTTTCAGACCTCCAAAACCGCCGCCGATAATGACTACCCGGGGCAGGCCAATGTTTGGAATATTCACGATTTTCGGATTTAGTGACCCGGACAGCACCAAAAGAATTTAATCAGTTGGCTACCGGAAACGGGTTCGCAAATTTGGGGTCAGAGATCATCAGTTCGTCCGTTAAAGTGTGAAGAAATGCTATTATGGCCGATTTCTCTTCCTGCGTGAAATTCTGAACCTTGGGTGTGCCTCCCGTAGTGCCGCTCACAGTTAACCGGTCATCGAGATTAGGGTGTTGCTTCACGCCATGACTGTAGTGGTCTATCACCTCTTCCAGGGTGTTGAAACGTCCGTCGTGCATATACGGAGCCGTAAGGGCAACATTTCGCAATGACGGGGTCTTGAATTTTCCATTGTCAGATTCATTGCCGGTAATTTCTCCCCGTCCATTATCAGCATATTCCAGATCGAGACCATTGTTCAGCGCGTCATTCGCATGAAAATTTGCCGTTACATGACAATGATTACACTCTGTCTCACCGGACTGGAACAAGGCCATGCCTTGCAATTCCTGTTCTGTGAAATTGGCGAATCCAGTGGCGGCTCCTTCATCATACCTGGATGTGAATGACACCATAGATCGCACAAACTGGGCGAGGGCCCTCGATATTCTGTCTGCATCAATGGATGGATCTCCGAAAGCTGCTTCAAACAGGGGAGGATAGAAGGGGATGGATTGCAGTCGTTCAACCAGCTGAGGAAGGGTCATTCCCATTTCCAGTTCATCCTGTATGGGCATCAATACCTGATTCTCCAGGCCCGAAACCCTGTTATCCCAGAAGAAACGGTTGGTGAATCGCGCATTGACAATATGACTCGAGTTTCGCTTTGTAAAAAGTCCGGTATGTCCGCGACTCAGTTTTTTTGCATCTGTAAAGCCCTGACTCTGGAGATGACAGGATCCACATGAAGTCGTTCTGTTGGCGCTGAGATTTACATCGTAGAAAAGCACCCGGCCGAGAGTTGCACCATGATCAGTTACCGGATTGCTGCCATCATAATCGATCAGCGCAATAAGCGGATTTGAAGCGAAGTGCTCAGGCAAGGTAACTGAGGCGTAGTCATATGGAGTTTCAGGTAAAACTGGGTAAACCAGATTCTCAGTTCCATGATCCTCTCTGGAACATGAAAAAAGAAAGGCAACCACCGCAATCAGAGCAATACAACAATATTGACGGTTTAAAACATGACTCATTCTTTCACCAACACCTGTATATATCCTTCACGTTGTTCGCGGGCACCAGTGCCGCACTGACTTTCATAGATGAGTGTATAGAAATATGTACCAGCATCTTCTTCCTTGGCTCTCCATCTGCGGTTGCTGCCGTCAGAATGGAAAATCTCATTGCCCCAGCGGTTAAAAATCCGCAGGTCGTATACTGAAAAGATGGTAGTGAGATCAAACTCCGGATCATCGGGCAGGAAAGGAGCCCAGTAAGAATTGTACTGATCGGGATTGGGCGTAATCACGTTCGGGAACACAATAGCACTCAGGTCAAAGGTGAACTGATCATCTGCGTACACGGTAACTACGTCTGTGTCAGTACAACCATTTTCTGTGTTCTCCACGGTTACTTCATAGGTTCCCGGAGAGGATACAGAAAGGGTAGAGGAGGTGATACCGGATTGAATCGTCCCATCATCCGTAGACCAGGTATAGGTAACTGTCTGATCAGGCGAAACCACCACAGGTCCGATATCGACTATGGGATTCAGGCATGAGAGTGAATCGGCTACTCCTGCATCTACTGATGTTACCTGATTGGGCACAGTTACCTGAACACTGAGGTTGCAACCTGAATCATCAATCAGAGATACATTGTAATTGCCATCGTCCAGGTCATCGAAAAACGGCTGGCTCTGTGTACTTCCATTCACAGCATAGGTAAATGGCTCCTGACCTCCGAAAATGTCTTGAATTTCAATCGTGCCCCCTGTACCATTGCACGCAGTCGTCACCTCAGTTTCAAAGGCTAGTGGTGCCGGCAGGTCGAAAACTATGTTTCCTGTCCCTTCGTTTCCGCACTGATCTGTTACAAACTGACTGTTTTCGGTAATCTCTAGTGTGTATGTGCCTGCATTGGCAATCTGCTGGTCCAGCGTGATTACTATGGTATTATCCATTTCACCGCTGAACGCCGCATCCGAAACACCGTATGGGCCACCGGGACCATTGATCACAAAATCAGATTCCTGAATGGTGTTGGTCAGGACTCCCTCCGAAAAAGTGATGGTAATCTCAGTATTGGCGCAGTTTGCCGATACTTCTGCAAGTGATGGTGGAACATCATCATACAACGATGCCGTAGACTCACCGAAGTCAAGTGTATATCCCTCTGTTGAGCCAGTCCAGTTCATAACGATCAGGGCGAATGTCTGACCGGCAGTCACAGGAAGGTCACCATTGAACGGAGGACCATTCAGGTCACCCGGGCCATTTGAGTTTCCGAAGCCACCCTGGTCGGTGCTGATACCAGTAGGGCCGTTAATTCCGAAACTGCCCCAGCTGTTGCAACTTACCTCTGGAGATGTGCCGTCAAGAATGCCCGCACATCCGTTATCGCTGATATTAAATACAGACCAGTCATAGTCAGTATTGGCTTCATTTGGGTTCAGAATAAAACTCAGTTCACCATCTTGCTGAACAGTAAAGATGTACCACAGAGAATTGACTTCACCCGATGTGCCGTTGCAACCGAATACCGGCATAGGCTCATACACAGTTCCGGAACCTACAGGGGCAGTTTCCTCGCTGTAATAGCTGTCGCAAAGAATGATTCCGCCATCACAGTCGCTTGTGGTTTGAGCAAAGGAAAAATTCTGACACAGGAAACAAAGCACAGAGAGCGTAAAACACACACGTGTGTTCATAGGAGGTTGGTTTTGGTCGAGATAAAAATAAAAGAATCCCGCCAACTTTCAACCAGGGAACTAAAACAATGCTTATGAGGGGCTAGTTGGCCCCCTGACTGATCCAGGCCTGAATCATTTCAAGCTCACAAGCGGACAATTGAGCAGAAGAAGATGGCGGCATGTTGCCTTCTGTGATGACACGGGCCTCAATTGAACCATCCTGTCCACCGCTGATCACATTGGCGGCCACTGAAAAGTCAGGGCTCTGTCCTCCGGACGTACTGTGACAGTTTGAAGTGGCACACTTGGCATCAACTATAGCCTTTACCTGATCGACATACGTTACCACAGCTGGCGTGTTGCAGGCAACTCCGCCGTACAACTCTTCCTCCACATCGTAGTAACAACCGGCAAGTGAACCTGCCGCAGCAAAGGGTATCATCACCCAAAAAAGCACCTTCTTCATACCAAATGAGTTTCTGCTTCAAACATACAAGCAGAAAGGTGGTTCATGAACGCCGAATTCATTGATCTGTACAGAGTAGCAGCCCGGCGGGAAAAAAGCACTACCAGACGGGCACGATGCTTGCTCATGGCACTAACTTCGCAACATATTAAATTCAGCATGAAACGTTTGATCCCCCTGACCCTGGCCCTGGTTTTCTCTCTCGCCGGTCTTGCCCAAAATCAGAAACCTGTCGATTCACGTATTACTGACGTGACACTCTTTCTGCAGGGTGCACAGGTTTTCCATGAAGCCGACATCTCCCTGAAGTCTGGCGAAAATGTAATCCTGCTTACCGACCTTACTCAGCATCTCGATGCCTCATCCATTCAGGTTGAAGGGAACAAGGACTACACCATCATCAATGTAAAGCACAGCATTAACTACCTCTCCGACAAAACAACGAGCCCGGAAATCAAGGCGGTAATTGACAGCCTCGATGATCTACAGTTCAAGCTGCTCGAAAGACAGAGCATGAAGAGTGTCTATATTCAGGAACGCGATATGCTCTATGCCAACAAAAGCATCAAGGGCGACAACGTGGTACTGGTGAGTGAAGACCTTGCCGAGATGGCTGATTTCTTCCGTTCACGACTGAAGGAAATTGAATACAAGCTTCTCGAACTCAACCAGGCGGAAAAGCAATTGAACAAGGACATTCAGCGACTGCAGAACCAACTGAATTCGTTAAATGCCAGAAAGCAGGCAAACCCAAGTGAAATAGCGATAACTATCGCATGCGATAAGGCCACCAGCAGCAAGCTGAAACTCTCATACATCGCCAACAATGCCGGCTGGATTCCAACCTACGACCTGCGCGCAAAAGACATCAACGAACCTATTGAACTGGTATATAAGGCCAAGGTTTATCAGGCCACCGGAACCGACTGGAACGACGTAAAGCTCACTCTCTCCACCGGAAACCCTTCGATTGGCGGGCAATCTCCTGTGATGTACCCATGGTTCATCAATATTTATGACCCCAGACCAGTGGCAATCTTTGACAAAAAAGAAAGGGCAAGGGCAGAGGAAGTGCCTTCAGTAGCCTATGGCAGCAGGCCCGATAACATGTATGAAGACGCTATCAGTGTTGCCGATCTTACCGTACAACAGGAGAATGTTGTCAGCGTTGAATTTGCCATCGGGGTTCCCTACGATGTACCGAGCAACGGACAGTACTATGATGTAGAAATGCAGCGCAAAACCCTGAGCGCTTCATATACATACTTCACTGCTCCCAAACTGGATACTGACGCGTTTCTTCGCGCCCAGGTTACTGACTGGATGCAGTACAGCCTGCTTCCCGGTGAAAGCAACATCTTCTTTAAGGGAACGTTTGTGGGACATGGTTACATAGACCCTGCACTGGCCAATGACACACTGAACATCTCGCTGGGTCGCGACCGCGCCATTCAGGTGGAAAGAAAGATGCTGAATGACTATTGCAAGACATCCACACTTGGTGGAAACACAAAGACGACTAAGGCATTCGAGATCTCGGTGACAAATACCAAGAAATCAGCTGTGAAACTTCTCATTGAAGACCAGATTCCCATCTCTCAAAATGCCGACGTAATCGTTGAACTGGAAGAGAGCAGCGGAGCCACTCTTGACGCGACAACTGGTAAATTGACCTGGAGCGTGGATCTGGCACCTGGTGAAACAATGAAAAAGAACCTGATATTCTCTGTGAAATATCCAAAGAAGAAATTTGTATCCGGACTGTAAACCAGGAACTTTCAAG
>JBEAZL010000176.1:0-4490 GCA_041170085.1 Bacteroidota bacterium | reverse complement strand
GTCAGCATTGAGCTGTGAGGCAATCATGGTGGTGTTATAGAGGATCTGCGTGTAGTCGCCGTCATCGGCAGAGAAGTTCATCAGGTTCTGGTGATTCTCATTGTATGGCGTGCCGATCTGTGCATGAGGAAACGACCATGTTTCACCGCCATCGTAGCTCACCCATGTTCCTACCCATCCGTTGGTGTATGAGTCTGCGTCATATTGGCCATAACCAACGAGCAGGGCATAAATGCGGTTTGGGTCAGCTTCTGTAACAGCAATTCTTCCTCCGTACATATTGATCTGGTCGTAACCGGGAAGTTCTTCGAACCAGCCATTGTCGTACATGGTGAACGATGCACCATAGTCGGTGCTCCTGTAAAATTTGAACTCGTCCGTATTCGGAAGGTGTTGCAGGGTGTACACCACTGATGGCTCACCCGGTTTGAATTGCACGACCTGAGATTCATTAAACAGAATTTCTGTCCAGTTGTCGCCGCCATCAGTACTGCGGAAAAACCCGACGTTGCAGGCTGCATAAACGATGTCAGGATTTTCAGGGTTGAATTCAATTTCCCATGCACTTACGTTCTGCGATACGAATCCGGGCTGTCCGATTACATTCCATGTTGCTCCGCCATCGGTGCTTCGGTACAGGTCGTTTTCTGCGGAGAAGATGATGATGTCGTCGTTTTCCGGGTGTATAGTCACACAGGAAACAGAGCCGATGAGCATGTTTTTCGTAACAAACTCCCAGCTACTGCCCTGGTCGGTTGAGCGATAGAGTCCGCCGCTTTCAGTTCCGCAATAGAGCAGATTGGGGTTGGTGGAAGAGCGGTCGTGACAATAGACGTTGCTGTGGTTACTTACAGGAGTGAGGCTGCCATCGGAGGCATAGTGAATCTCCGGACCGGCATACGTCCAGAGTTCTTGTCCGCCGCGCGTTCCGGCGATGATGTTTTCCATCTTCCTGTTTTCTTCTGGCTCAATGGGGACTATTTCTCCTTGTGGAGTTACCCTGCCGCGTATCTGATTCACCCAGCGTTTGTAATTCTGGGTATGGATGGTTTTTACAAATTCGTGGGTTGCGTAATAGTCCTCGTATGCTTTGCGCACCTCGAAGGCATTGGGTTCGGGGCCATAGAGCAGTTTTGCCCATTCGGGAAGGTCTTCATCTGCGTGGGTATCTCCGGTTGCTTGTGAGAGAACAACATCGTGAAGGATGAGATTGCACTTGTACACATTATCGGCATTCAGCTCCAGTCGGCCTGTGACCCTGCAGGGCTCACCGTAATCGTGGTTTTTGAAGTCATCGCGGTTCGCGACGTTCAATTCTACGGGAAGAATGAAGCCAACTGAGCAGGACCATTGCAAAACCTTCACGTTGGTTAATACGTCCGTGGAGTCGTCGAAATGCTGTAAGTAACCATTAATCTGCACGGTGCTTCCATCCAGATCTTTCCAGAACGAGTCGAACTGTGGTTTCCAGTAGTACGCTTCGAGTTCACTATAATAGACTTCTTTAAACTCAATGCTTTCAATTTGCTTCCAGCTGATAACAGTTGGGGTTTGCGCCATGAGTGCAGATGGTATGGCGGCAAGAAAGAGAAGGAGGTATTTCATACAGGCAGGTTTGAGTGAGAAAGGTAAGGAAAATCGGAAGATGGGAATATGCTTTTCATTCATGCAGGAGTATGTTCCATATGATGCGTTGGAGGTACACTTTTCACAAACCTGATGGCTGCTGTTGGGTCATTTTTTCCAAATTTTGGCATTGGAGGGTCAGTTAATTCTGCCAGAACTAATTTTGCGATAAGGGGAGGGGCGGGACGTAGTCCCCAAAAAAAATCAGAGTGAGTGTGAAGTGTGAGTGTTGAGTGGAGGGAAAAACAGAGTGAGTGTGGAGTGTGAGTCTTGAGAAGATTTAGATTCAGTACCTACTCTCAAAGCTCCTTATAAAACTCACTCTGCACGATCAGTACTGCCCCCTCGGCGCGATTATGATCAGCATTTCTTCCGGATTCTTAATACCATATTCTGGAACCCCTTCAGGGTTCTATTACATCCGTATCCATTCAAGCTATCGTTCTGCAACCCCTACAGGGTTGCTCAACCATCCTTGTTCAATCACATTTTCCGGCGTCGATGTCATTCAACAATCAAATAGGTGATTCGAACATTGAATTTTCATGTAGAAATATCAACGGACCCTGTAGGGGTCCCAGCTCGATAGCACAGGAATGAAAAACGAAATTCACGACCCTGTAGGGGTCGCAGAAACCATCATTTCGTCTGTTTGACAACAATCAAGACAATTATTCCAAGATTCTGAATACCATATTCTGGAACCCCTACAGGGTTCTATTACATCCGTTTCCATCCGGGCTATCGTTCTGCAACTCCTACAGGGTTGCTACACCATTTTGCAATCAACACAATACCGAATCTCCGCTCTCGATCTGATTCAAATTGCGGGTTGCAGAAAGTCAGCAAATAGCAATTTGACAAAACCAGCCGGAAAGTCTTATTCTGAATCCAATACCTCAATAGGCTCTGTGCGGATTATGCCTGAAGGCGAGCGAAGGGTGAGGATGTAGATACCCGGCGACCATTGCCCCACATCAATCATGTGCGTGGTATCATTGAATACTCTTCTTGACTTATGCACCATTTGTCCGGTAAGGTTGTACACTTCCAGACTGAGGTCTTCTGTTGACCCGTTAAGCTGGTCTATGTATACATTGATAAAATGGGTAGCCGGGTTGGGGCCAACGCGGAAAGAAATGGAGTTCGCCGTATGGTCATCATTGTCCCCCAGACAATCATCACCCCCGCAACCGGGTACCAGACAGCCGCAGCTATCCACCCGAAGTGCCCAGGCATCTTGCGATATGCCCGGGTCCGGCCAAAGGTCTCCGGTTGCCACAAAGTAGCCCTGTGAATCTTGAATGATGTCAGTGAGATAACAATAATTGCCCTCAGTCTCATAATACTTGCGGAAGAAATATTCATTGCCGTCGGCATCGGTCCTCAAGATAAAGCCCATCACATCCTCCTGACTGGCATTGCTGACTCCACAGGCAAGGAATCCGCCATCTGGAAGAAGTTTAATTGAATTCACCGCCTGAGATGTTCCTTCGTCACCATATATTTTCGACCAAATCACCTCTCCGTTTTGGCCTACCTTGGTAATCACCGGGTGTGAATGGTCCCAACTGTCATTCCCCTCCTCCGATCCAAAAACATAGTTGCCATCAGCAGTATTCTCAACGATGGCCACATTATCGCTCCACTCGGTCCCGTAGTATTCCCGCCATTCCTCAAATCCATCGGCATCTGTCTTTAGAAGCATGGGATCCCAATTAATGGCCTGAATCCTCGCACCACCAATCAAAAAACCACCATCCGGGGTTGGATTAAACTAAAACCATCCAGGTGAATTGGACTAGCGGTAAATTTCCTTTTCCAAATCAACTCACCGGTAAGGCTGAATTTCACCAATAAAATCTTCTGGGTTTCACCGGCAGTGTTTTCGGTGGTGAATCCAGTCATCACGAAGCCATCGTTCGTTGACACTATCGATCTACCGACAAGCTCTTCCCCCGGCACGGCTATTGTGGAGGTGAACAGTGAATCGCCATTCTCATCAAAACGAACCATAGTCGCAAAATATTCATCACTGAAGGTGGTAATGCCCGTGCCTAATGCGTAACCTCCATCAATCTTTACAGTACCCCCAAAGTATCCTGTGAAAATGTTTAAAGTGTCAAAACCTATCGATTTTTTCCAAATAGTTTCTCCAAACACATTCAATTTATACATTCCAGTATTCAATGGGCCAAAAGGATACCTCCAAGCACTAAATAAATGATATCCGCCTTCTGCTTCCTCGATAGCTATACCCCAATCAATTGTTGTGGAATCCATCTGCAGTCCGAGGTTAAAGGTTTGTGCGTGCGTGTGGATACTTACAATTATTTCAAGAATACTTATGAAAAATACTAATCGCATTAGCGTTGGATAATTGGAGTTTGAGTGTCTACAACAATATTATCAAAGGCCAATTTCATGACATAAGGCCCTGAGGACAATTGTCCAAATTCCCATTCGAATAGTCCCTTCATAGATGTTACATCTTTTAGCAGAATGGCCCTGGCTGAACTGTCATAAATTTCAATCGTTATTTGGGAAGCTCCTTCTTCAATACGAAACGACATAATGGTCGATTCTTTCGGAGGATTGGGACTTAGACGCAAAATGTGATTTTCCAACTTCCCTGAGCGTGACTCCAAGCACCTAAGTCCTGGAGTATCATCCCAAATATTGATATCATATTCTTCGCCGAGTTCCTGAAAGAGAATAGCACGCGCCTGTGCATGACCTGTATTGTTTTCATCTGAGGCTATACTCTCTAATTCACTGATTTGGGCAGCATTGAACTTTGGACAAGTTCCACTTTGCTCGGCTGCATTGAGTATGCTTAAGACTTGGACTTTCATGCTTTATAC
>JBEAZL010000175.1:0-5650 GCA_041170085.1 Bacteroidota bacterium | reverse complement strand
TTCACTCCCATCTTCGCAGAACTGAGAGGCAGATTCCGTCCGCAGGGAAGGACGGGAATGATTGTAGCTCAGGCAGGACTCTCACCGGTATTCAGCAACCGGTATGACGACCTGCTTGACTACACACTGAAAGGCGGGGCATTCGCAGCCATCGGATGGGGATATGCCTGGCCGCTGAAAAGGAATCACAGTGCTTTTCTGTCCGTCATGTACCGCCAACAACAAGGCAGTCTCACCTTCGATCCCGAAGGTGGCCCCACGATCATCCGCCAGATCAATTATTCTTTCATCATGCTGAGAGCCGGAATTAACCTATGAAGAATATTCAATTTCTGATTTTCATCCCATTGCTTTTGCACGGTGCATCATTGTCATCGCAGATAGTGATCAACGAAATCAGTGCGCGCAATGAAACAACCGTTAGTCTGAGCGGAGAAGTGCACGACTGGATTGAAATACTGAATACCTCAGATGCGGTGGTCCAGACCACCGACTACTACATCTCGGATGATCCTGAGAATCCTCAAAAGTGGCAGCTTCCCAACGATGAGCTCGCACCGGGAGAGTACAGACTCATCTTCGCTTCAGGACAGGAAACAAATAGTGATGAATGGCACGCACCGTTTAAAATCGGAGCAGGAGAAGAAACCATCTTGCTGAGTCGTGGGACCTTGGTGGTTCAGCAAATCAATGCTCTATACCTCGAATCAGACCATGGTCAGGGAGCCTTTCCGGATGGAGCAAATACGATCGTCGGATATTCTGTTCCGACACCCGGAAGCGGCAATGATTTGCCTTCAGCTTATATCACATCAGCGCCTGCTTCCATTGTTATCTCGCATCCATCAGGCGTTTATACCGAAAGTATTGAGCTAACAGCCTATACAGATCATCCGGGATCTGTCATCCGTTATACCACCGACGGATCTGTTCCGGTTGCCACATCCATGATCTGGCCTGGAACCATCAATATCCAGGATAACTCACCGGATCCTATGGTCAATGCGATCATACCCACCACAGACAGCTGGGTTCCTCCATTATCCAACATCCGCAAAGCGAGCATATTGCGTTTTGCCTGTTTCGCGGGTCCGATAAGATCTGGTGAGATATACAATTCTACGTATTTCATTGATCCATCATTTAACGATCGATACCAGGTTCCTGTTGTATCCGTTGTAACAGATAGCCATCATCTGTTCAGTGACGAGAGAGGCATTTACGTGGCGGGAAATGCTCCCTATGGAAACTTTGTACACAAAGGGCCTTCATGGGAGCGCAGAGCTACTGTACAACAATTTGAATCAGACGGTACACTGGAGTTCGAGGCTGAAATCGGTATCAGAATTCATGGACGCTCTTCGCGATTCTACCCACAGAAAAGCCTGCGGTTGTATTACCACAATGAACAACCCGAATTTTCAGAGTTATTCGAAACACCTCAAGAACACACAGAATCACTGAATAGTATTATCCTGAGGGCGCCGGACAGACTTTTTACAAGAGCCTTGTTTACGGATGCGTTGGTGCAAAAGCTGGGCACTGAAACCAAGGTATTTGCGCAGAACCAAAGACCCGTTATCCTATTCATCAACGGAGAATATTGGGGTATTCACTTATTGAGTGAACGTGTGGATGAACATTTCGCAGCGTCGCGTCTTGGAACAGACGAAGACGATGTCAGATTGATCGAATGGGATGATGCTATGATAGGAACAGAACAGGCTGTAAAAGAACTCCACGATGATCTGGCGCTCATCGGACAAACCGATGCATCCAATGAAGACGGATTTGAGCTTCTTAAAGAGTTAATAGATACCGACAACCTGATTGACTACGCTTGTATACAGGTCCTTGTCGCCAACGAAGACTTTCCGAACAACAACCTGAAAATATTCCGCGCAAATGAAAATGCGCCATGGGCATTTATACTCTATGATGGCGATGCTTGTCTGCGGGATTATCAGAGCGATCTGCTCACGAGGCTTCTCGAAGACCCTGCGCTGGACGACCCGTTTACCGTTATTTTCAGGGCTTGCATGAAAAACGATGAGTTTCAGGGAAAGTTTGTCAGCCGACTACACCAGTTGATCTCAAATGAACTCTCTGCAGTACGCATGCTGACAGAACTTGAGCATTTCAAAACCCAGTATGAACCCATCATTGGAGAACACATTAACAGATGGGTTCATCCGGATAATGCTGGCGAATGGTTAAATGCTACAGACGATATCGCACATTTCATCATGATGCGTCATGCCATTCTGCTCGAGGAGATTCAGGAAGAACTGGGCTCACCCCTGAAGCTGTATCCCAATCCCGCCCGAACTGTGCTGAATATTGATTTGCCAATAACCGGTGGAACCACCTCGGTTCAGGTGCAAAATCTAACCGGTCTTTCCGTAAATATCCAGTATGAATTAACTGCCAATGGTATCACTCTGCATCTCGATAATATCGACTCGGGGCTTTACTATGCAATAGTGGAATGCCAGAACATACGCTATACAGAGCGCTTTTTGGTGTCTCATTAATGTATACTCTTTTATACCAGAATCAGTCCAGACCATGATATAAATCAATCCTACAAATGCTTGCGGACACCTTTCCGGACCCGAGTTTGCAAAATATTGCAGCCCAATCCGGACAACATGAAGGTCATAATAATCTACGAATCATTTTTTGGAAATACTCAAAAAGTTGCTCAGGCCTCATTTGATGCATTAGCTGCGCGTTGTGAAGTACAAATTCTGCACATCGACGAATTTAAAACTGAGTTACTGAAAAACTGTGACCTCCTCATTGCAGGCTCACCAACCAGGGCTTTCAGGCCGACACCCGGGATTATTTCCTGTCTGAAAACCATTCCGGACTCAGTTTTAACTGGTATCTACGTAGCCACATTCGACACCAGAATATCCGAAAATTCCGTAAATAGCTTTGTTAGAATGATGATGAAATGGTTTGGATATGCAGCCAAACCATTATCTAATTTACTCCACAGAAAAGGTGGTTTACTTCTGACGAACCCCGAAGGCTTTATAGTTAATGGAACCGAAGGCCCTTTGGCTGATCAAGAGTTAACCAGGGTAAAATCCTGGGCAATCCATCTGATCGAACTACTGAGCGAAAAGCGTAAACTCTGAACTGAATGATTCTGGAATCTGTGCGTCCCTACGCGCGACCTGTTGGTGCAGCCATCTTGTCTGTGAACGGAATCGGGGCTCTTATCGGAGGAGGACTTCTGATGTACAACCCTTCCGGCAAAATGCTTGGTTTGTCAACTGATCTGCTCGCCTACAGCCCATTTGAAGACTATTTCATACCCGGCTTCACTCTTTTCATCTGCAACGGCCTGCTGTCGATTATTGCCCTTTGGAATCTGTGGAAAAAAGAAGAGAATTACGGACAATGGATGACCATGCAGGGACTGGTTCTGGGGGTCTGGATATTATGCCAGATCATCATGATCAGGAAGTTCTTCCCTCCTATGCATATTACGTTTATCCTGATGGCATTCATGCTGACCATTTTCGGAATGGCCCTTCCGGTCACTCGTCGCAGCCACCGGCACAGATTCGAATAGATCAGGAAAGGAATTACACCGATATACGTCTTCTTCCGTCCAGAATAAACCCATTCCACACCGGGCATTCTAAGCACCTTTTCAAAATTCGCAGCGCGATTGCTCTTAGAAGTTATTTTTGTCAGCAACCCCTCAAATTTTGAAACATGCGTCATTTCCTTCTTTCCCTGCTTTGCCTTTTGTATGTGTCGGTGCTACAGGCCCAAAACTATAATGGTTCAACCGGACAAGTATGCTCTGCCTATTATAGTCAACAAGGAGAATTTGCCAATGCTCCTTATGTTGCGCAAAACGTCACCATCACTATTCAGTGGCTCTACTGCGGTCCATGGAGCGGTTCAAACAATGGTCATATTTATGTCGACATCCTGCAAAATTCAGGATGGGTTGAACTTTTTGATTTGTCAGACTATGGAAATGGATGTTCGTGGGTAACGGATACCTGGTCAATCCCTGCAGCCATGTGGAATGAATCTATCGATGTCAATGGAGGGTCAGTAGTCATCCAGTGTTACATTTCCGATTCTTGCCCTGGTGGTGTAGGATGCTCATATTACAATGACCCCTGTTATATAGCAACGGTCAATTTCGATTACGAACCTTTGGAAACACCGGTCGCTCAGGCAGTGCCATCTGTAAACACATCATGTGAATCCCAATCCATCAGCATAACCGATTCATCTTCAGGCACATCATTGGAGTACTCCTGGAATTTTGGGTCCGGAGCAGTGCCGGCCACTTCCAATAGCCCTGGAAATCAGGTTGTTCAATACACTACACCCGGGGTAAAAACGATAACCCTGACAGTATCTAATCTCCTCGGCTCTTCAGTAAGTCAGTTCGATATCCTGGTAAATCCGTCTCCGGAACTTTCAACTTCGGATGACATTTCCGCATGCAGCAATGAATTCCCTCTGACCATCGAAGCATTCGGCACGGGCGAAATACAGTGGAGTAACAATCTCGGAACCAATGCATCCGTAGAAATAAATCCGCCCTCATCTACAACATACTACGTGGATATCACAAATGAATTCGAATGTTCAAGTTCCGATTCAGTTGTTGTTGTTGTGCTGGAGA
Source organism: Bacteroidota bacterium (assembly GCA_041170085.1). GTDB lineage: Bacteria > Bacteroidota > Bacteroidia > Flavobacteriales_D > Sanyastnellaceae > JAWXBG01. The sequence continues at coordinate 984 of JBEAZL010000175.1, read as the reverse complement.
CTCCTTCTGTTTCTGCTGGCGATGACCTTGAAATATGTAATGGTGAAACCATTACCCTGAACGGTAATGGTGAGGGCGATGTTTACTGGGAAGAATACCCTGATTCTGGTCTTGAACTCAACTTCACGCCATCACAAACAAGCACATTTCATATTACAGCAGTAGCGATGAATGGTTGCTCCAATGCCGACTCTGTCTTAGTTGTGGTGAATGATCTTCCCGTGGCATACGCTGGTGAAGACCAGGAAATATGTAATGGCGAGAGTACCCAGATTACAGCTGAAGGAGGCATTGCATACGCATGGGACAACGACCTTGGTGAAGGCCAGATGCATGAAGTGAATCCAGAACAGACCACTGTCTATACGGTAACGGTAACTTCTGAAAACGGTTGTGAGGATGAAGACTCTATATCAGTGACCGTGTATGAAACTCCGATTGCAGAGATAAGTGAGGATGTATCTGTTTGCTTTGGAAATTCAACCACTATCTCAGCTTCAGGAGGAACCGAATACACATGGGATCAGGGGTTGGGTGAAGGAGCTGAACATGAAGTTAGTCCTGAGGAATCAACTACCTATACGGTTGTTGTGAGTAACGATGACGGTTGCTCAGATACAGGTTCAATTTTCGTAGAGGTCTTTCCTGCAGTTGATGTATCTCTGACAGGATTGAGCGAAAATCCTTATTGTCATAATGATGAGAATGCATATAACATGCTCGGAATACCTTCAGGTGGAACCTACAGCGGACTTGGAGTAGTAAACAACCAGTTCTTTCCATCTCAGGCCGGAATCGGACCTGTCGAAATCACATATGCCTACACAGATGAAAACGGTTGCGAATATTCAGTTTCTGACATCGTAGTCGTAGAAATCTGCATTTCCGTTGAAGAGTTTCTAAGCAACTTCCAATTCTATCCCAATCCTGCCGGGGATGTGCTCAATATCGAGTTTGGAATGACTCTGGAAGGCCCTGTAGAAA
>JBEAZL010000174.1:0-5093 GCA_041170085.1 Bacteroidota bacterium | reverse complement strand
ATACTTCAGAATATGTACAATTGTTATTGTCAGTTACGAGTAGGGTGTATTCACCACAAGGAACACCTGTGAGATCCTCTGAACTGCTTATTTCGAAGCCTTGCTCATTGTACCAGGCAACATCATAGCCGGGCGTACCACCTTCAATTGAAATGCTTACAGAGCCATCAGAGGCGAGATAGCACGAAACATTCGCTCCACCGGGGTAGAGAGAGATGTTATCTGTAGTAACTGTGAGCGGTTGTTGTGGTTCTCCTACAACGATGGTGACGAAATCCTCTCCGGTACATCCATTCTGATCAGCTACTGATACGAAGAAAGTTCCGCTGGGAAGATCGTTTGCTACCGGACCGGTGAGCAATGGATCATGGCTCCAGGTGTATATGTATGGTCCGCAACCTCCTGAGGCATTCACACTGGCAGAGCCTGTTTATTCACCCGAACAAAGTACATCGGTCTGACCGGTAAGCACAATACTCAGTGGAAGGGGTTGTGTAATGTTGTAGGAGTCGATAATGGTACAGCCAACTGCATCTGTAATGGTCAGGGTGTACTGTCCGGCACACAAACCGCTGATGTTTTGCTGGTCACTTGTATATCCGTCAGGACCTGTCCAGCTGAAAGTAAATGGTGCAACACCTCCTGCAATTTCGATGCTGATGGATGCATCACAAGCACCATTGCATGAAACCGGGAAGTTACAGGCGTACATGGAAATATCCTCATCTGTAATGATGAGTTCCTGTGTCTGTATAATTACGATACATGATTCGCCTGTGCAACCGGTAGCATCCGTAACAATAACACAGTATTCTCCCGGAAGAAGATCTGAAATGTCTTCCTGATCAGATGAATATCCATTGGGCCCTGTCCATTCGTAAGTGTATGGTTCCACACCGTCATTCACAGTGAGGTCAATACTTCCGGTATTGGATGTTTGACACGCATCGTTGCTTGAATCGATTGAAAGATCCAGATTTGTAACTGTGATTTGCGATGATGCTGTGGCAACACACTCAGATACCGTCGACGTCAGTGTATAAGTAGTATTTGACGTCGGGCAGGCCAGGGGAGTCAGGGAGTTCGGGTCACTGAGTCCCGTTTCCGGAGACCATGTGAATGTGGAAAGCCCTTCAGTGATTGCATCTCCAACGAGCTGAACACATTCTCCTTCACAGATTTCAGCGGTTGCTGGCTGGAGGTCAACTTCAAGAAAATCTTCAATATAGAACAACACGCTGTCTATCGCACTCTGATTTGAACAGAGCGGATTTTGCAGGTATATCACGATATACTCGGCCCCTTCTGTCAGACCATCTGCAACTGCTTCAATGTTGAGTGTAACACTGGTTTCGTTTGCTGGTATGGTAATGACGTTAGGATCATTCGGGATTCCGCTGCCAATGGCAGGTGTGTAGTCAACTCCGTTGGTGGCGGTACCATCGATCCAGAATGTTACATCCTGTGGATTGGGAGAAGCCTCATCGCGCTGGAAGGTGATGGTTCCGTCGTTACACCCTTCAATCATATAGTCAAGTCCGCCCGCAGTTGCAGTAATCACCGCCACAGGATTAGATTCGATCGACTCCACGAAAACTGCCGAATCGTAAACCCTGTCAGAGGCGTCGGCTATCATAAGTCTGAAGTGATATGTTTCGCAGGGAATCAGGTTTCCGATGGCAACCGAGAGGTTGACTGTAAATCCGTCGTACTGGATAAATGAACCGGGAGGATTCGAGTTATTGTAATAATAGGTGTTGTATGGGTTCAGGGGAAGTCCGTTCACCGTGTTGATTGCAACAATTTCTGAAGTGCCGGGAATAAGAGCCACGTTTACATCTGAACCAATGTTAGGTCCGGAGACAAAGAATCCGAAAACGTCGTTGTAAGGTGAGCCTACCCATTCGTTGTATTCTTCTGAGGCGAAGGTGTATTCAAAGCGGAGACTGTCTCCCTGAGGAATGACATCAAATTCGATGGTTGTACAGTCGAAAGTCTCGCGATCCTGAGCGAGTTCGAGGAGTTCGCAACCGGGATAACCATTGTCAAACAAATCGCAGTTCAGGCAATTTGTGCCGTCGAGTTGCGGAAGACCGCTTGAGTTGTTTGGCCCGATGGCGTTGAGTGCACGACCGGTTGTCAGCAACAGACCTTCGCTAGTGCCCAGCTCAGTGCCATTGGAATAGTAATATCCATAGCTGCTGTCTGCAGCCATGACTACTACGTTGAAAATTTGAACCCCTTCACCGACAAGGTTTTGGACCATTTGTTCCGGGGTCATTTCGAGGTCAACGGTAAGTTGGGAGCGCAGTGTCGAAAACGAACACACTAATCCCAACACCAGACCTGCAAGTCTGAGTGTTCTGCAATTCATGGTTAAGAAATAACGTCTATGTATAGGCAATTTCACAGCGGCATATCAGGCCTTAGCCCCCCGTGCGAAACTGTTTGCATCGGTTTAGAAAAGCCCCCTCATCGTATTCAGCGAGTATGTGGGCATTATCGAGATCCGCTTTGGTGCGGGCAATATTTTCAAACTGAGCAAAATTCTCATCGAGTGAGTTGGTGTTGGTTGCCGGAATAGACAACATCAGTACCCCCGCAGGAATGCAGACCTGTTTGATCTGAAACATGGGGTTGTCCTTCAGTGCTTTGGTCAATTCACCGTAGCTCGTGTCGTCAAGGTCTTTGATTTCCACAAACATAACCCGATCACCTTCGTTAACGGGCGCAGTGGGCTGTTGAGCGGCACAGTTCACAACTGTGATTCCACAGATGAACAACAGAATAAGAGGCCTGATGAGTGATGAAAGGCTCATAATTATAATTGTTTAGTAATTTAGGCAGAATGACCATTGGGTCGTTCTGTTGCAAATATCGTAAAAATGACCGTTTCTGGGGATTTCTGGCGCAGATTCCTGATTTTCAGGGCCCCATTGCTCAGGAGAGAGTCTTTCCGCGACCTGATGTCAGTTCATAGAGTGCTATACCGGTGGCAACAGAAACGTTAAGTGACGCTGTCTTCCCTGACATGGGAATGCGAAACAGAATGTCAGCCCTTTTCAACAAACTGGCCGAAATTCCTTTTTCCTCTGACCCGACAATCAGACACCACGGCTTTTCTGCTGTGTCTGATGGAATCTCTTCATGTCCTTTTTCGGTAGCAGCGATAACCATGTAGCCATATTGCTGAAGAAGCTGGACGGCATCGACAAGATTTTTCACACGGCTGATCTTCATGTGCATCAATGCCCCTGCAGAGGTCTTCACCGCATCTTCTCCCAGCCTTGCTGTTCCTGAATCCGGAATAACGATATGCGTTACACCGAAACATTCTGCACTTCTGCAGATCGCTCCGAAATTTCTCACATCGGTAACTCCGTCGCACAGCAGGAAATTTTCACGCTTTCCTGTTTCCTGAATATTTTCAAGCACTTCCGGTAGCTCTGAGAAATGGGTAGATGCTATAAAAGCAATGATACCCTGATGATTTGATCTGGTCAGTCTGTCCAGCTTTTCCTGAGGAACATACTGAACGGGAATACCGGCATTTCTGACCTGTTCAATGGTTTCCTGGAACAGGCCACCTTTCAGTCCCTGCTGTACAAGAACTTTTTCAATTGACTGACCCGAGCGAAGAGCTTCGGTAACAGGCCTCATACCTGCAACCAGTCCATTATCCTGTCTCTGTCTCTGTTCTCCCATAATTAATCGCTGTATACCCTTCCATTTCTCCAGGTTGTCACCATGCGTTCCCATGCACTTCTGAAAACAGGATCACGCATCAATTGATAAACATTATCGGAAAAGGCATTTCGGGTTCTTTTAAAAATGAATGTGATGGAAGAAATATTTCCTTCCTCTCCGTATATCCATGTTTCTGTATCGCCGGTTCTCCGGATAGTATCAGGCCGGCCGAATACAATGTGCACCATTCCGCGATCAGTGCGCCACCCTTCGGTGAAACTGGAGAAATAATAATTGGCTTCCTGCACCCTTTCGAAGTAAACCCTGATAAGATCTCTGGCTCTTTCCTTGGATCCTGCGCATTCAATCCAGAAATTGTCTATCAGTTTTTTGGGATCGGAGTTCTTTTCAATCGTTTCGAATTCGGTTTTACTGGTAATGTATCGCATGGGATAAATCAGCGCCTCCACTGTTCCGATTTCCGGGAAGAAGGTATGGCTTACCATGATTTGTTTTCCTGAGCGCGCCTCCTTTCCGGCGAATATGACATAGCGTCCCTCACGTGCCGTAAAACTCAAAAAACCACCTGTGCTGTCCTTGCTGTATGGAGTGTCTTCTCGCATGTCTTCCGCTGCTGGTTCTGATGGCAGAGAACCTGAAAATGGGGGAGGGGGCAGCTTCACATCGCCTTCTGCGTGCACAAGCCTGAGTGCAGATCCGGCGTTGCGCCTTGATTCAACATCTATCTGTTGTCCTTCACGCACAAATTCATTGAACAATATGCGGCCTTCTGAAGACGCGATGAAGTTCTGTTTTGAGAAATTGTCCGATTTATTGATATAGATATCGTTACTGACAACTGATTGCCTCGACTTATCCATCATATCAATAGTGATCATTCCGCTTTCACCAGGCTTTATGGATATATCAATGAAAGACACAATCCATGCATCTGAATTCGCTCCGCTGAAATCCTCAAAGGTTAGACTGTCAGATAAAGACCGTCTTGCGTTGTCGAGTGAAATTTCTCCCTTAAAATTCAGCTGAATGACTGCCCTGAAATCATCGGCCCCGGTAGGTCTGGAGTAGAGTAGTTCCCCTGATTTAACGCGGAAGAAAATCCTGGTGGTGTCGTCGCTCCTGTGATATACAACGTATTCAGGGTGAATAGGTGAATCAGAATAGCGGTAAAGTTGCCGGTATGCCGACTGAACAGCAGGTTGATAGGAACGGCAACCTGAAACAATTGTAGTCAGGATTATCAGAGACAGCCACCATAGCCCCGTGCGTTGGATATGTTTGAATGGCTTATTCATCCTGGCCTTCAGCGCTGTCCTCCATGGCGCGTTCTACAAGTTTCGGGTTGATTTCCTTTTTGGTGTTTGCCCCCATTTTTTTCAGCAGTT
>JBEAZL010000173.1:0-5423 GCA_041170085.1 Bacteroidota bacterium | reverse complement strand
AAAATTCGCTCATGAAGCTCAATCCTCCCCAGACACTTGAAGCTGTTGCCAACCTGATTGGATGCCGATATCATGGTGCTCCTGATTTTGTAGTATCCGGACTGAATGAAATTCATAAGGTCGAACCGGGCGATCTCGTTTTTGTGGATCACCCGAAGTATTATGAAAAGGCTCTGAACTGCGCAGCAACAACAGTTCTTATTAATCAGGAAGTTGAATGTCCGGATGGCAAGGCCCTCATTTTCTCAGACGATCCATTCAGAGACTATAACAGGCTTACGAGACATTTCAGGCCATTTTCACCCATGGCTGCACACAAGGGAGCCGACGTGAAAATTGCAGATTCTGCATTCGTTCATCCTAAAGCAGTTATCGGGAGCAATGTGACGATAGGAGAAAACTCAGTCATACATGCAGGAGTTGTGATTTATGATCATGTGACCATTGGCTCGGGATGTATCATCCACGCCAATGCAGTTATCGGGGCGGATGCATTTTACTACAAGCGTCGCCCGGATCACTTTGACAAAATGCATACATGTGGTGAGGTGGTAATTGAGGATGATGTTGAAATCGGAGCTATGTGTACCATCGACCGGGGCGTAAGTGGCGACACCCGCATCGGAAGGGGCTCGAAACTCGATAATCATGTCCATGTTGGTCATGATACAGTGATTGGCGAGCGCTGTTTGTTCGCTGCCCAGGTAGGTATCGCTGGTTGTGTTGTAATTGGCAACGGAGTTACGCTTTGGGGTCAGGTAGGCATACCCAGTGATCGAAAGCTGGCAGATGGAACAGTTGTGTTGGGCCAGAGTGGGGTATTGAACGACACTGAACCGGGAAAGACATACTTCGGCAGTCCTGCGGATGAGGCCCGGAATAAGTGGAGGGAGCTTGCGCTGATAAGAAGAATTCCGGAAATTCTCGAGAAACTGGGTATGTAAGCCACTAACTTGCTAACCAGACAAACCATAATTCGTCTATCACACTTCAGATGTCAACTTCAGACAAACAGCGGGAAAGGTTAAAGCTGCGTGATTTCAAGCTGAATGCATTGTTGGATATAACCAGAGCCATCAATGCAAATCTTTCTGTTGAAGATCTGCTTCTGAAGTTTGAAGAGGTATTGAGGCGCCACCTGAATATTGAAAAGCTTACGCTTTATACCCGCGATACAAGCTGGAAAAGCCTTTTTCATTTTGGCTTCGATGGTCAGCAGATGCCGGAAGTTAATGATGAGTCATTTTTTAAGGCTTCGGATACCATTCGGTTGAATACGGAGACTTTTGATGTCGTTATTCCTGTATTTCAGGACGAGGTTCCGATTGCATATGTACTAGTAGGAGATGTCAGCGATGATATCGGGGTGAGTCCGGTAATCAAGCACATGAAGTTCATTGAGACGATCACAAATGTGCTTGTTGTGGCCATTCAGAACAGGAAGCTGCAGGAGGAAAGTCTGGCGCAGGAGCGCACCAGAAAGGAACTTGAACTGGCAGCGGAAATGCAGGCCATCCTGTTGCCCGGGTCTTTGCCAAAGAATGAGCATTATGAAGTTTCAGCTGTGTACAGGGCGCATCAGCAGGTTGGCGGCGATTACTATGATTTTCTGGAATTGAATGAAGAGGAAGTCATGTTCTGCATGGCTGATGTTTCCGGCAAAGGCGTTAGTGCGGCTTTTCTGATGTCGAACTTTCAGGCATATCTCCGCGCAATATTCTCTTATCGCAAGGGTGATCTTGCCGCGATGGTAAATGAGCTGAACAGCAGGGTGATGAACAGCGCCATGGGCGAGAAGTATATCACATTGTTTCTGGCTACCTACAACCGTGTTACCCGACGTCTGCAGTACATCAACTGTGGCCATAATCCACCTGTTCTGGCAGACAGTCATGGTTATACCCAACTGCTTAAGATGGGAACCATTGGACTTGGTATGTTCGATGAACTGCCCAAGCTGGCCATGGGAGAGGTTAAACTGGAACCGGGGTCTGTCATTGTATGCTTTACGGACGGATTGGTAGAGACAGAAAACGCTGCGAATGAAGAATTCGGAACAGAAAGACTTGAGAAACTGATACTCCAGAACTTCACCATATCACCGGCGGAATTGAATCACCTGATTCTTGCCGAGTGTACAGAATTCAAAGGAGAGATGCCGTTTGTCGATGATCTGGCATTGCTATGTTGCCGGTTTTTCTGAAGTCTTTACATGCCAGATGTCGATGGCAACCAATAATGCAGTGAAGCCCCAGAAGGGAACAGAAGCTTTGTCCGTATCCAGATAATTGTTCAACACCCCGTGTATATAGTAGGTAATGAGGCCTGCAAATGCGGACGCAATGACAACGCGTGTCTCATAATCACGGCTTTTCTGAAAAATGCGGAAACCAAGGGTTGAAACAGACAAAACCAGAATAATGACCATGAGCATTCCGGGCACTCCCTGCTCACTCAGCGGCCCCAGGTATTCACTGTGAGCGTTGCCACCATCACCTTCGTTGGTCGAGATGATAGTCCGGTCCTTGGATTTTTGAAATGGTGCATATTCAAATTGATACACCCCTGGGCCCCATCCGACCAAAGGTCTCTCTTCCCACATGGAGATGGCGCAATTCCAACGGTTCAGTCGCTCGAGATTGGATGCATCACTGCTTACGTTGGAGATGGAACCAACGTGCTCTTCCAGTTTGTCGCTGCTTTCCTGCTTGTTGCGTTGAAGCGAGACCTGAATGTCATCGAAGCTCAGGTAAACAAGACTTCCAAAGACAACGACAGAGATCAGCAAGGTGCGGAACCTGACGCGAAGGATCATGAGCACCACTACAACTGCAGCGCCAATGACAGAAAGCCACGCGGCTCGTGTGTATGACAAGACGAGTCCGGTGGTAAGAATGACAAAACCGATCCCGAGCAGTACACGCATTAGCAACGACATTTTTTTTGAAAGCAGGAGTCCGGTGATGATAGGGAAATACATAGCCAGCACTGCGCCATAACTCGTATGATCCTTGAAAAGAGGTTCCATCACCCAGTGAGATGAGTCTTTGTCAAAGCCATATTGACTGTGTCTTACAACAGTGTACACGATTACAGCGAAAAGCGGGAAGAGATACAGAATGAAGAACAACCTGACGTTCTTCCAATTTGAAAAGAGCCAGCATAGTATGAAGTAGAATGCCACAATAAACCACGCCCTGGTCAGAACATATTTAATGGAAACAACAGGACGCTCACTGGTGATACAGGTTAACGACATCCAGGCCAGATATGCATAGATGACATAAGAAACCGGATGCCGGAAAATGGAAGGGTCAATGCTACGGCCGGAAATTGCCTTGAATAAAAAGAGCAGCAATACGCCGGCAAGTAACGGTTCGGTCGGGATATGCATCCCGATTCCACCCAGAGATAGTTCTTCCAGGTTGACCGAGAATGGAGTGCAGAAAACGATCAGCCAGATAACATAATCCAGTCTGAAAAATGCTGCCCATATAACCGCCAGCGCGAAAGGAAGAAGTGCGAAATAATAGAATTCGAAGAACAGTGAAACAGCAGAGAGCACAATGAATGCTCCCGAAAGGAAATAAAATAGTCTCTGGTCGCGGAAACTGAGTTCCATCGTCAGATTTTTCCTTGCTTGCTGAGATCCCTGATGCTGTTGGTAATCAGCAGGGTGATGAATCCGAAAACAAAAGCGGCAGCTGTGCTCATTACGACAATGAGCCACCTGATGGGATAAGCCTTTTTATCAGCTGGAACAGCCTTGTCCTGGGTGTATTTGGCATCGAGATCTGAAAGCACATCGATAGAGATATTATCGCATCTCTTTTTCAGAATCTCACGTTGATCGTGCGCCGCAAAAATGTTGAGCTCAAGTTTGTTGTACAGTGTTCCGTATTTCGACAGAAAGTCCATCTGTTCCTTGATGGTGTTTGCGCGTTCGGGGTGTCCTTCTGCGATGGCAGTTCCGAATTGCTCAGAGAAGGCAATGATCTGTTCTTCGTAGTCGTAGATTCCCATCTCGCGGATGATCCTCATGGAATCTTCCAGAAGCCTGATTTCTTCTTCAAGTTTGTTGAGAGACGATTGCGCGAATTGAAGAGCCTGCTGCGCTCTTTCTCTGCGCATCTGGTTGCTAAGGGTGTCGACGTAAAGAGCAATATCATTTGCCATGTTGGCTGCCCGCTCGGCTTCGTAGTCGAGTACCGATACTTCTATCGATCCGAATTTGGTTAGCTTGGAAGTTACGTTGTCATTGTATTCTTTACCCATCAGGGTTTTGGCACCTTTCTGGTCCCGGGGGATGTCATATACAGTCCAGAGATCATATTTCTCGATAATCCTGTCGCGTATCTGGTCACTATTGAGCAACTGAAGCAGACGCTCAGCATCCTCTTCCTCTCCATAGGCAAGAAAGTCCTCCAGCTTGTTTTCTTCCAGAAGCTGGTCACCGAAGGAGTGTTGCTGCACAGCGTACATGATGGTAGTACTCTTGTACTTTTCACGGATGATAAGGGAAACAGCCGCTGAAATCACAGCAGCAGCAGCACATATGATGAGCAGTGGTTTGCGCCATTTAAGGAGCAACACGAGCAAATTTGAGGAATCAATACCCTGTTCAACGGGGCGCAGGGGAGTTTCAGTGGTTGACATACCGAGTTATTGGAAAAGGAATACAAAGGTAAACATGTGGTGCGGGAAGAGGTGTTTATCGCTGCCGGCCTCTCATTTTCAACAGGTTAACAGCCTGAGCGAAATCAAGAATACCGGTTGATAAAGCCGCTCCCAAACACAGAATCACAGCAATCAGGAACCCAATCGACGGATGGAGGTCAATTATTGCATCCAGACCGGAAAAAACTGCAGTTGCCCAGCACAGTACAGTTGAAATACCCATGTACAATGCGACCCTTAGAATTAAATTCCAGTTTACTTCCAGCCGGAAAATCCTGAGGGCGACTATGATCTGTGAAATCAAAACAACTCCGTTGGTGAAGATATTGGCGATGGCTGCACCTTCGGCCCCATGGTCCGGAATGAGCACAATGTTCATGGCTACATTCAGAATCATACCCGCCAGTGCAATGATGGTAAGCACCCGAAGATTGCCGTTGGCAGTGAGCAGCGAGCCAAAAACGTATTGTAGGGAGAACAGAAAGCAGCCTATCATGAGCCACCTGAAAGAGGGCTCAGCTGCTGCGGAGTGACCTTCATAGATGAGTTCAAGCAGTGTTCCGGAGAAGAAGATCGCCGGTATCAGAAAGGCACTTGCACCACCGGTCAGTATTTTCAGAGAAGAGGTCAGAATCGGTTGTACAGACTCCTTCTGCGAAATGAGCCGGGCATATGTAGGCAACAGAATTACTGCGAACAGGTATGCAATCATGTTGAACGCTTCGAAGAACCGAAAGCCCATGGCA
>JBEAZL010000172.1:0-2933 GCA_041170085.1 Bacteroidota bacterium | reverse complement strand
AGCCGAAGTCCCAGATTACTCGTAGAACTCACACTGATGCAGTTGTGCAGCCTTCTCTTCAATCGCAGGGAGGGTGAAAAAAAAAAGCGCAGACTGAAGCCGTTTAGGGCTCGTCCGGCATCCGCGAATACTGTTGAGAAGCAGGCTCGCCCTGAACCTGCTCCGGTCAGGAAACCGGCAACTGAACCCGGAACAACCATTATCACTTCACAACCTGCTGCAAGTCCGAGACCTGCCATGGTGGGTAAGGAAGAACGCAAAAAGATTATTCGGTCCACCGGCGACAATGTGTCCATCAGAGGCATCATGGACCGCCATTCTTCCGGAAGCGGTGAGGCAGCAGCCGCGACTGCGGAAATAGCGGCCGAGACAGGCCTGACGGGGCCGGTGGATATGGAAAAGTTTGAAGCGGCATGGAACGAGTTCGCGGAGTCAGTCAGAGAAGTTAACCGGGGCCTGCATGTTATGCTTACCCACGAGGCTCATCGCCTGGAAGACAATGGCACGATTGTCATTTCTCTGGCCAATCAGGTCCAGAGCATGGACATTCAGAATGTCAGGGGAGAGTTGCTTTCTCTGATTTCGCAGCGTACCGGAGTTAAGGGGTTCACCCTCGATTTCGAATTTGGCCTTCGACAGGATCAGCCTGTCAGAGCCGCATTCATGAGCCCTAAAGAGAAGTACGAAGCCATGGCTGAAAAGAATCCTCAAATCAACGAATTGCGAAAGCGGTTTAATCTTCAGATAGATTTCTAAAAAAAAAGACCGCACCAATTGGCGCGGTCTTCATTCCTCATTCTTTGGCTTCTTATTACTTCGAAGCCTTCAGATCCAAAACCATATTCACTGTTGGTGAGATGAAGAAATCACCAGCCGATTTTTCGCTGTTATAGTGCATACCCCATGCAGTACGGTCAATATCAAAATTGGCGTTTGCAGAGATTGAACCTGTTGACATATCAACTTTTGCAGGGAAGGTTACGTTTTTCACGGTATCACGAAGCTTCAGGTTTCCGCTCACTTTCATGTTCGCTCCGGCAACAACTGATGAATCTCCGGCAGCAGGTGTGTAAGGCTCAACTGAGGTAATTTCAAAAGTGGCAGTTGGATAAACTCCGGCATCAAAGAAATCAGCGCTCATCAGGTGAGGGCGCAGTTTACCATTGATGAAATCTGCTGATTCGTGCATTTTCATGCTGTTGATGTCAATGGTGAAAGTACCACCGGTGATCTTTCCTTCTTTGATGGCGATCATACCTTCAGAAACCTTAAAGTGTCCAGGGTGATTCTTTCCTACACCATTGCCTGTGAACTGTACAGTTGTGGCAGCAGTGTCGATCTTCAGGGTGTCACCTTGTGCGGCGGCAGCAGCAGCAGCGTCAGTTACTGATGCGGCATCACCCTTAGGTGCAGTATCGCAGGATGCGACAGTCATGGCAATTACGCCGGCAACAGCAAAGAGTTTAGCTGAGTTGAATACGTTTGTTTTCATGTGGTTGGTTTATTCAAGATTATGGGGCAAAGTTGACTGACCGGCATAAGAGCTGCGCTTGACACAGGTCAAGATGCTGATTTGTCTTGATCCGGATCAACTTTCGGTGACATTGAACCTGGACGAAGGATAAAAGAAAAAGGCCGCAGAGTTGGTATAAAAGAAAAAGGCCGCAAGCGCGGCCTTTTCAATATGTTCAGATGTGCAGCTTATTCAGCTACAACCTCGAATTTCACAGTTGCAGTAACATCTTTGTGCAGCTTCACGCGCGCTTCATAGTTACCCAGCATCTTGATGTGTTCGTCCACGATAGAGATACTCTTGCGGTCGATTGCAAATCCGGCTTTAGCAAGAGCTTCAGACAGCTGAATGGTATTAACCGAACCGAAGATCTTTCCGGTTTCAGATGCCTTGGTTCCGATTTTGATGTCGAGTGCGCTGAGCTGATCTGCAATGGCCTGAGCATCGGCAAGGATTTTAGTTTCCTTGTGAGCACGCTGCTTCAGGTTTTCAGAATGCATTTTCATGGCGCTTGGTGTAGCCACAACCGCGTATCCACGTGGGATGAGGTAGTTGCGTGCATATCCGGGGCGAACTTTCACCACTTCGTCTTTGGCACCGAGTTTTTCAATATTGGCTTTCAGAATGATTTCCATGGTTCCTTCCTGATTAAATGGTGATTACTTCAGCATGTCACCTACGTATGGCATCAGAGCCAGGTGACGGGCTTTTTTAACGGCTTGACCAACCTTGCGCTGAAACTTCAGTGAAGTACCAGTAAGGCGGCGTGGGAGGAGTTTACCCTGTTCGTTGCATAACTTCAGGAGGAAGTCAGCATCCTTGTAGTCGATATACTTGATACCAGACTTCTTAAAACGGCAGTATTTCTCCTGCTTGGTCTCAATCTCGATAGGATTGAGATATCTGATTTCTGAATTGTCGCTCATGTTCTAAATGATTTGTTCAGGAAATTAGGCTTCAGCACCGGCCTTAGCCTCGGTGTTTTTGTTCTTGCTCTTGTTGCGGCGGCTCTCGGCGTACTCGATATGGTACTTGTCCATTCTTGTTGTGAGGAATCGCAGGATGCGCTCATCGCGGCGATACTCAGTTTCAAGGGTTCCGATAGCATCTCCCTCGCTTTCGAATTCAAGCAAGTGGTAAAATCCTGTTGTTTTCTTCTGGATAGGGTAAGCCAACTTCTTCAAGCCCCAGTTTTCCTCGTGCTTGATTTTGGCCCCTTTTCCTTTCAAAAACTTCCTGAACTTTTCCACTGTTTCCGCTGCCTGTTCCTCAGACAGCACGGGAGTCATAATGAAAACAGTCTCGTAACGGTTCATGTGTTTCTGATAAAATGTTGAAATTTTGGGAGCGCGAAGATACGCAACTCCAGTCATCGGGCAACAAAAAAATGACCTTTATGCCTGTTTTTGACTCACTTCCG
>JBEAZL010000171.1:0-32016 GCA_041170085.1 Bacteroidota bacterium | reverse complement strand
TAACACCTCTGATGTTAACGTTTGGCCAATGATTGCCGGTGAGGTCCTTCATCATTTCTTCTACTTCATTCACGTCGAAACCGAACTTGCTCTCTTCTCTGGCAATATGCATCTGAAGAAGACATTGTATGTTTTTTCCGGCTTTCTGCGCCTGCCTGCTGATTTCATTGAGTACTTTAATGCTGTCCACAGAATGAATCCACGTGGCTACATCAACTACCTGCTTCACCTTATTGGTTTGCAGATGCCCGATGAAGTGCCATTCGATATCGGATGGAAGGGCAGGGGCCTTGCTGCATAGTTCCTGAACATAATTCTCTCCGAATGCCCGTTGCCCGGCGTCATAAGCCTGCTGAATGCGCGAAGCATCCTGCTTTTTGGAGACGGCAACCAGTTTCACATGTGGGGGAAGTTCCCGGGTGATCTGAATGATATTTTCCTGAATGGTACTCATTCTGCCAGATCGTAGATAACAAGTCCGCTTCGGAGTTTAGGCTCTATCCAGGTACTCTTTGGAGGCATTGAGTCGTTGTTGTCTGCGATTCGTTTCAGTTCTTCTATGGCAACGGGATGAAGTGCAAAGGCTACCTTGTACTTGCCCTTATCGACCAGATGCTGCATGGATTCAAGTCCCTGTGGACCTTCCAGAAACGATATCCTCTTGTCTTTTTTGAGGTCTTTAATGCCTAATATCGGGTCGAGAATATGATCTGATAAAACCTGGGCATCCAGTGGCTGTGAATCATTGTTTCTTAGTCGGAGGGAGTACCATTTCTTGCTGAAATACATAACAAACTCACCTTTTGCGCAAGGTCTGGCCAGAGGCGAGGTCTCATTGACCAGAAACTTTTCGCCCAGCAAGTCAAAAAAATCATAATCGCTTAGTCCGTTGAGTGACGAAACCAATCTGTTGAATTCGTAGATACGGACATTGGACTCATCCAGTATGTAACTCAGGAAGTAGTTCCAGGGTTCCCTTCCGTTATAATCGGGATTTTCTTTTCGTTTTTTCAGACAGAGTGCGGCACTTGAAGCACTGCGATGGTGACCGTCGGCAATGTACAGGTTCGACATTCCGTCGAATGCCCGCTCGATGGCGGCTGTATCTTCAGGCTCGTCGATGACCCAGAGCTGATGCTGCACGCGGGTCATCTGGGTAAAATCATATTCCGGCCTTTTCTGCATGTAACGCTGAAAAATCCCGTCAAGGACATGAGATTTTTCACCGATGAGCAGCACGGGTTCGGCGTTGATAGCAGTGTTCTCAAGATAAGTGGTGAACAATTCCTGCCGCTTGGACAAGGTCTGTTCGTGAATACGGATATGGCCTGACAAGTAATCGTCGATGGAAACAGCGGCAATGATTCCGGTGAAGCGATGCCCTTTTTTAACCTGGCTGTACAGATAATAACAAGGCTGGCTATCGCGCGTGAGGATCGATTCCTGAATAAAGGATTCGTACTTGCGACGCACCAGCTGAAAGCGCTCCTCCAGCGGAAGTTTGTGCATCTTCTTCGACCCCATGTCGGGGTGGATGATGTGCAGAAATGAGAATGGATTATCGTGAAGCTTTTTGCGCAATTGCGCTGCGGAATAGCTCACATAAGACCTTGAGGCGACTAGATGCACTTTGTCGCGGGTCGGACGGATAGCTGAAAAAGGTTTAGCCCTGGCCATGTTCAGGCTTGCACTTCACTCATGATTTCCTTCACCCTTGCCGCAATCTCGAGACCAATTCTTTCCTGAGCTTCGAGCGTTGATGCGCCGATGTGAGGGGTGCTTATTACCAGCGGATGAGCTAACAGGTCCTGACGAGGAGTAGGCTCTTTTTCGAATACATCGAGGGCAGCCATACGCAGGTGGCCACTGTTGAGGCTGGCTATCAGAGCATCTTCATGCACAACTCCGCCACGGGAGGAGTTGATGATTACCGCACCCTTTTTCATCATGGCCAGCTGAGCCTCTCCGATCACGGCTGATCCGTCTTTTTGCTTTGGCACGTGAAGCGATACAAAATCACTTTTTTGCAGAACAGTCTCCATCGCTTCCATAGGCACATGGATACGTAGCGTTTGCGTACCGACCGTTACTTCAACCTCTGAGCTTTCAGGTGTATAAACATCGAATGCCAGCACGTTCATTCCGCATCCGAGCGCATAAGAGGCCAATGATCTGCCAATCTTGCCAAAACCAATGATGCCAAGGGTTTTGCCACGCAGCTCAATTCCTTTTGAAAAATCTTTTTTCAGTTTATCAAATTCAGTGTTGCCCCTTGAAGACATGTTTGCACCGGACTGATAGGTGAATCGTGCAGAGGCAAACATGAGCGACATAACCAGCTCGGCTACACTCTGGCTGCTGGCACCAGGTGTATTGAACACACGGATGCCCTTGCTTTCAGCATAATCTTTATCAATGTTGTCGATGCCCACTCCGCCACGTCCGATAAACCGGAGAGTTCCTGCGCATGTATCTATCAGTTCTTTCCGTGCAGTAGTGGCGCTCCTGACCAAAAGTCCGATTACGTTTTCTTTTACAATAAAAGATGCCAGCTCTTCCTGAGAAACTTTGTCTGTAAGAACTGTGTAGCCGAGTTCCTGCAACGCATTTTTACCGGCTGCATCTATACCGTCGTTGGCGAGTATTTTCATCTTGACATTAACCTTTGATACGTTCAAATTCTTTCATCACATCAACAAGGACCTGCACGCTTTCGATAGGCAGAGCGTTGTACATGGAAGCCCTGTAGCCGCCTACAGATCTGTGTCCGGCGATACCGCTGATACCTGCATCTTTCCACATCTTGTCGAATTCTGCTGCATGGCTTTCATCATTCAGTCTGAATGTGGCATTCATCCATGATCGGTCTTTCTCGACACTATGTCCGTGGAACAAACTATTCCGGTCCAGTTCAGCATAGAACAAATCTTTTTTGGCGCGATTCTGGATTTCCATTCCTTCGAGGCCACCGTTGTTTTTGATCCAGCGCAGAGTGAGCATGCTTGCATAAACAGCAAATACAGGTGGTGTGTTCAGCATCGAGTCCTTGCTTATATGGGCTGCCAGATCGAGGTAGGTCGGGAGTTTCCTGCCCGTCTTGCCCAACGCTTCCTTATCCACGATGTAGAGCACGGTTCCGGCCGGGCCCATATTCTTCTGAGCACCGGCATATATGAGCGTAAACTTTGAGGCGTCGAATTTTCTCGAGAAAATATCG
Source organism: Bacteroidota bacterium (assembly GCA_041170085.1). GTDB lineage: Bacteria > Bacteroidota > Bacteroidia > Flavobacteriales_D > Sanyastnellaceae > JAWXBG01. Next base: position 28,799 of record JBEAZL010000171.1, on the reverse strand, counting down.
GAGCTCATATCGCACACCAGCGGAACCTTCACCTCTGGAGTGTACTGGTACTGAGTACCGAAAATGGTGTTATTGGAGGTATAGTGGAAATAACTGTAATCGCCCTCCACACGGGTTTCAGGGATATAGCTGTGATTCTTGTCAGAGCTGTCTCCGACCACATCAATCTGCCCGAGTAATTTGGCTTCTTTAATGGCGCCGGAAGCCCATACACCTGTATTCGTGTATGCTGCCCTGCCACCTTCTGGAAGCAGGTTAATGGCCGAAGTATAAAATCCCAATGTTGCGCCTCCCTGCAAGAACAGAATCTCGTACCTGTCCGGCATACCAAGGATATCTTTCACCAATTGTCTGGCTTCGTCCATAACAGCCTCGAAAGGCTTGGAACGGTGCGACATTTCAATCAGAGAAAGACCTGTACCGTTAAAATTGATGACGGCTGCAGCAGCCTGTTCGAGTACTTCTTTCGGAAGGATACTTGGGCCTGCACTAAAGTTGTGAATCATGTGTGTGGATTTGCGTCTGGGCCGCGAAATTACCACAGAACGGCAGGTCAGCTACCCTCAAAAATGCTAAAAAAAGCCCCTGGCCGGATGCTACTTGTTTCCCAGCAGCAACCTGATTCTTTGCTTGCTGGATTCCAGGAAAAACAGGTCTTCCAGGGATGATGAACGCTCCAGATCGAAGATGTGTCCTGTTGCTGTTTCCATCAACTGCATCCGATGTTCTTCAAGGTCGAGCATGCCCAGAGCCTCAGTGAGCTGGCTGGTTTCGAGACAATGACTGGAAACGATCTGGGAAAGCAGGCTCAATTTGGCATTTTGAAAAGGAGTTTCGAGCACATCGCCCATGAGGTTATCGAAATCTGCATCATCAATAGGAGCGGAGCAGCCGGTAACTCCTGTGTAGCCGACAGACGGGGAAGCCAACTCTATGCTGTCGGGCTTCTGAAACTCGATGAGTTTTACCGGGTATTCATCAAGGGATATGATCTTCAATCCCGCATTTCCCGGTTGAACATAAAAGTTGTGTCGTATTCCGGGTTTCAGCGTGACTGAACTTTTTATTTCGGACAGGACCGGATTCATAAACCTTACCGTCAACGTTGTTTTACCAGCCTGCAGTCCGTGAAGTGTGATGGACGACGAGTAAATTGAATTCGCCGGTTGGTCATTCAGATTCAGCAGAAATGCACAGCTGTCCGGAGCGGACAAATTAAGCACGGTGCCGGATTGAGATATGGCGTTCGTCCAGATCATCAGAAAAGCAGTGAGAAGGTATAGCCCCGTGTTTTTCATATGCGATTTACCATTGTCCGGATAACAGGCATTCTCTTCATTCGTTCAGGTAAATAGGCGAGTGGATTAGATTCCTTGCCTCCCAATATGGCGGGGCGAAAGTACACAAGACAGAAAGTGATTGCCGCGATGGAAAGAGTTGCAAAACTGAAAACAAGCATTGGATTTTCACTGATTTGATTACCCAGCCAGTGAAGTACAAAACATTGTGCCAGAATCAATGCTGAAAGGAACAATGCGGGAATTTGTGCCAGCATGAACTCTTTCCAGCTGAATGCCACCAGCTTCATGGACAGGGCAGTATTCATGACAAGGTGAATGAATGTTGCAAGACCGATGGCTGCCGCCACATGTTCTTTGTCAGTGGCTGAGAAGATGATTACACCTGCGGCAATCAGCGCACAGTACACTATTTTGATTACCGAGGCACGGTACACTGCATTCAGCGCCCTGACCATGGCATCGCTGATTCGGGCAATGGTTCTGAAAATAACAGCCAGAAAGAGGAATTGCAGGGTCAGGGATGCTTCAGCATATCGCTCTCCTAAAAAGACTGTCAGAATTTCGGCCGACCAGAACATTACGAAGATTGATGCAGGAATAATAATCATGGCCATGAGCGATGTACCCCGCAGCATGGCTTTTTTCAGGGCACCCGGGTCTTCCTGTATCCTTGACAATCCGCTAAAGAGCACACTGTCCGAAAGCTTTCCCATGACTGTTATGGGGAGCCCCATCACATAGGCTGACCTTTCATATAGTCCGGCCTGAAATTGTGCCACAGCGGAAGGATAGGTTCTCCAGTAAGCGAAGAACATGGGTAGAATAGTGACATCAATGCGCGTGGCGAGATAGTTCAGAGCATTAAAAAGGGAACTGCCTGCGCCATAGCCCATCAGTTCGTTTACACTTTTCCATTCCCAGCGTCTGGTTATCGTCACGGGTTCGAACCACCAATAGGCAAGGGTCATCAGTACATTCTGTGCGAACAGGGCCCATGCATATGCCCAGATCCCATAGCCCATCCAGGCCAGTGCAAGTCCAACGATCAGGTTTCCGCCGACAATCGAGATCATGCTGGCCAGAAAGAATGATTTGAACTTCATTCTTTTAAACATCATGGATCGCGGAACGGCGCCCAGTGCAGAAATGATGAAGCTGAAACATACCACTCTCATTACGGGCCCCAGATCGGGCATCTGGTATATTTTCCCGAGCCAGTCGGCAGAGATCAGAAAAGCACATGTGAAAAGTGCACCGATGATGACAGCCGTGTAAAATGCTCCGTTGAGGTGTTGCTGATTCACCTCTTTTCGCTGAATCAGAGCCGGTCCTACGCCAACCTGTGCGAATATCTCGGCGAAGCCAAGGACCCCCAGGATAACCCCCATCACGGCGAAGGCCTCTACATCGAGAAGGCGCACCATGATCATCATGTAAACCAACTGAATGATCACCTGCAGCACAACGGTGATCATATTCCAGCTTCCTCCGCTGACCATCTCCCTGCGCACGGATGAACTGTTCTGATGTTCTGACATCTTAAATTGGTTCTGATTTATCGCGGCACTACTTTACGATTCAAATTTGATGGCTACACTTGCAATAAATCCGTACTGCAGATGAAATCGTTAACATTCACATCTTTATTGCTGATGTCAGTATCACTTGTCCTCTTCACCGGCTGCAAGTCAGATAAGCAGGTTGCACAGGGAGAGGGCGCATCCGGTAAAGGCGGTATGTTCCAGAAGAAAATGCTGGAATCCGTGACAATAACGTCGATTACCATCAATTATGTTTCGATGTATGGAGCCGATGGCGAGAAGTGGGACAGCTGGGCACCGGGTTCTGAGAATCCCGACATATATGCGCTGCTGAAATTCAGAGATCAGGAGATGCTGCGAACGAATACAGTGGAGGATCTGGCTTTCGGGGTTACATCTTCATTTGACTTTGTGCCGGTTACGCTTGGTGCATGGAACAGCGAACACGTATTGTATGTGTATGATGAAGATGGCGTATCTGACGATGACAATGTGGGTTATTTCAGCTTCATACCCTCTGATTATGAAAAGAAGGACGAGATAGTTCTCGGATCCAGGGAAGGGTCTGTTCAGATTACCATGAAGCTGACCTGGAACTATATTTCCAAGTGATGAGACCATGAATTCCATCCATAAAAAAAGGCTCCCCGGGGAGCCTTTTTTGTCAGAGAAAGTTTGTTATCTGGCCACTCCTACGGCGCGTTTTTCACGGATAACAGTCACCCGAACCTGGCCCGGGTATGTCATTTCCGTTTCAATGCGGCCGGCAATGGTGATGGCCAGCTGATCAGATTGTTCATCGGTTACTTTTTCGCTTTCAACGATCACGCGGAGTTCGCGGCCCGCCTGAATAGCGAATGATTTGGATACTCCCGGATATTCGAGTGCAAGGTTTTCCAGATCGCGAAGGCGCTGAATATATGCTTCCACTACTTCGCGGCGGGCACCCGGACGCGCACCACTTACTGCGTCACATACCTGAACGATAGGTGCGAGAAGGGTCTTCATTTCAACTTCGTCGTGGTGTGCACCGATGGCGTTACATACATCGGGCTTCTCACCGTATTTCTCGGCGAGTTTCATACCCAGGATAGCATGCGGCATTTCGCTTTCATCATCCGGCACCTTTCCGATATCGTGCAGAAGTCCTGCGCGCTTGGCGGCTTTGGTATTGAGGCCAAGCTCGCTCGCCATGGTAGCGCAAAGGTTGGCTACTTCACGCGAGTGCTGCAGCAGATTCTGGCCATATGAAGAGCGGTACTTCATCTTGCCCACCAGGCGAATCAGCTCAGAGTGCAGACCGTGGATACCGAGGTCGATACAGGTACGTTTTCCAACCTCAACGATTTCTTCTTCGATGTTCTTCTTGACCTTGGCCACCACTTCTTCGATTCTGGCAGGGTGAATACGGCCATCGGTAACGAGCTGGTGAAGACTGAGTCGGGCGATTTCACGACGCACAGGGTCAAAGCATGAAAGCACTATCGCTTCCGGGGTGTCGTCCACGATAATTTCAACACCGGTTGCGGCTTCGAGTGCACGAATATTTCTTCCTTCCCGTCCGATGATCCTTCCCTTGATTTCGTCGTTATCGATATTGAATACAGATACTGAGTTTTCGATAGCATGTTCAACGGCAGTCCGCTGGATGGTCTGAACAACGATTTTCTTGGCTTCCTGATTGGCCTTGAGTCTGGCCTCATCAATGATGTCCTGAATTTGAGAGGCGGCCTTCATTCTGGCTTCCTCCTTCAGCTGTTCCATCAACTGGTTGCGGGCGTCCTCGGGTGAAATGCGGGCAATCTCCTCGAGCATGCTGATGGCCTTTTGATTGGCTTTATCGAGATCGGCCTGCTTTTTCTGGTTTACCTCGGTGAGTTTGTTGAGGTTTTCGCGCTGGCTGTCCAGTTCCTTTTCTTTGCGCTTGTTCTGTTCAATTTGTTGTGAAAGTTCTCTGTCGCGGCTTTTTATCCTGTCTTCCTGACTTTGAATCTTTTTGTTTCTCTCCTGGGATTCTCTCTCGTGCTGAGCCTTTAATTCCAGAAATTTCTCCTTGGCCTGAAGGATCTTTTTTTCCTTGATGGCTTCTCCTTCTTTTTGCGCCTCTTCCAGGATTGAATTTTTCTTTCCCGAAAGAACATTGTTAAATAAGAAATAAGCCAGTCCTCCTCCTACAATGACCCCGCCCAGGGCGGCGATCAATACATACATGTTCTCCATAACTAAAATATTTGGGTTAATAAAACAACCCGACAGCCCTTTGGCGCGGGGCGACAGAGAATGGGGGAGAAGAAGAGAAAATTCAGGACAGGTGTGTATCTACAGATTTTTCCAGGGTCTCCATCGCTGATTTTACTTCATCAACGGGTATTCCCTGGTCTGACGGTTCCTTTGCTCCTGTGAGAAGGGCCGCTACTACCTGCAGGGCAGCCATTGCCAGCAGGTCCTGTTTATCCTTGACTGCATAGTTCTGCCTGAAGGCTTCAAAGCTTGCACTAAGCTTTTGCTCTGCCTCACGGATGATGGATTCCTGTGCTTTATCGATGGTAAGCGGATATACCCGCCCCCCGATGTTTACCTGTACAGAAACCTCTTCCATGATCTGGTTATTATCCCTGTTTTAGCATGGCTATGCATTCATCAATCTCATTCACAAGTTCGCTGATTCTCTGTCTGGTTTCAGCATTGTCCCTGTTAGGGGAGCCTGACTGCAGCGAACGTGATTCTTCCAGCTCTCTGTTTCGCTCAAGGAGTTCATTCACCTGTTCCTGGAGGGCACTGTTAATCCTGAACAGTGACTCATTGTCTTCCCTGGCCTTAGCCAGCTGAAGACGCAATTCGTTGCGGGCTTCCGCCAACCGGGAAATTTTCTCCTCGATCCTTACCACAAACGATGCTAACTCCATGGTGCTCTTTATTCCTTGATTTACACAGAGATGTATGGCAAATTTAAGGACTATCGGGCTAAGTACAACAAATCTGTTTTTCCCTCTTTTGGTGTTGATAGAAACACTGGTGCTGCCTGCGAGTATGGGGCATGATCATTGATTTTCGCATTCAGGGAACTCTTCGATTAAAAAATGTACGCGGGTAGTCTGACAGTTCAGAATTTCAGGGCAGTGGTCGTTCATCTGCTCCTGGTGGTTACATTGATCTGCCCCGGTTCAGCATTTGCCCAGCACGGTACTGCCCCCTCGCCGGAATCATTCCCACAGGATTATTTCCGTTCTCCGCTGGATGTTCCTATTCACCTCAGCGGAAACTTCGGGGAACTGCGCACCAACCATTTTCATGCGGGACTTGATATCAAGACCCAGCAGAGGGAGGGGTTGGCGATATATGCAGTGGCAGAGGGTTATGTCAGCCGCATCAAGGTATCTCCTTTTGGTTATGGCTACGCTTTATATATAGACCATCCGAATGGATATACTTCCGTTTACGGTCACTTGCAGAAATATGCTGATCCCATCGCCAATTATGTGCTGAGCGAACAATACAAACTTGAATCTTTCAGCATTGATCTGTTTCCCAAGCCTGGCGAGCTTCCCGTCACAAAAGGTCAGTTGGTAGCCCTGTCCGGCAACTCTGGTGGCAGCGGAGGTCCTCATTTGCATTTCGAAATCCGAGAAACGCAGTCAGAAAAACTGGTAAATCCGATGCTGTTTGGGTTCGACATCCGCGACAAGATCAATCCCAGTATCCTTTCTGTAATGGTGGTACCCATGAATGAGACGTCAACCATTTCGGGAGCCAGTAAACCTGTCACACTTCAGACCAAGGTACACAGCGGTAAATGCGCACTTGCAACCACTGCTCCTGTAAATGTTCACGGCGATATCGGCTTTGCAGTTACTACTTACGACATGGCAGACGGCAATTCGAATAAGTGTGGTATATACCGCATTGAGCTTCGGGTTGATGGTCTGCTGGTATATGCGCAGAAGATGGACAAGCTGGATTTCTCCACGACCCGTGCCATGAATGCCCATACGGTGTATGAAATTTTCAAGAAGAACAGGACCCAGCTTCACAGATCTTACCGTCTGCCGAACAACATGCTGGATATATACGATAACCTGGTCAACGACGGGATACTGTCTTTTCGCGATGATAAGATTCATCAGATTGAGTACAAGGTTACAGACATAAAAGGCAATTCCTCTACACTGAATTTTCAGGTGAAATCGGTCCCTTCGCCACCTGTTGCCACACGCCCTTATAATACTGAGGGTGTAATGTTCGATTTTGAAAAGGATAACTACTACGAAGACGAATCTATTCGCATTTCAGTGAATGCATTCAGCTTATACGAGGACTTGCAGTTCGAAGTGAATATGTCGTCCCCGAAGAAGGGGTATCTGACGCCAACCTTTCTTGTGGCCGATCCCTATGTGCCGGTCAACGGGCACTACGAGCTCAGCATAAGAACCGGAGATCTGCCTGCACATCTCCATTCCAAAGTGGTCGTCGTGCGGTGGGATGCTGAAAAGGAAAAGAATATTGCTGAAAATGCACATTATGAAAATGGCTGGGTGAAATGCGAAACCCAGTATTTCGGTTACTACGGTGTGATGGCAGATACTCTGCCTCCCTACATATCATCAGTTGATTTTGCCCCTGCGATGAAGGGCAAATCAAAGTTCTCGATGAAGATTGGAGATAGTCTGGCCGGAATAGATCAGATCATTCCGAGAATTGATGGCAAATGGGCACTGATGGAATATGACGCGAAGAACAGTCGTCTGACATATAACTTCGATGAAAGGTATATTTCACATGGTAGCCACACTTTTGAATTAGAGGTGATCGACGCCGTAGGCAACAGTAAAAAGTATAAGGGCAATTTCGACTGGTAGCCGAAGGGTCTGAAAATTGAAAGCGGGGCTGATTTCAGAGGCCAACCTCTTCCCTGGTCATTCCGAGCCACGCCAATGGACTATCACAAAAGATTTGATTTACCTGTTCTGCGCTCAGGTTCATCTCTTCGATGAACTTACCGATTTCCAGATCGCCAAGAGGGAATGGGTAGTCAGTACCTAATGTGATTTTTTCAGTCCCGACCATGTCAATGATGTACCTCAGAAGCTGTGGATCGTGTGTAGCACTGTCGACCCAAAACTTACCGATGTATTCGCGGGGATTATGATCATTATCAACGGCCACAAGGTCAGGTCTGCAATTGAAACCATGTTCAATTCGCCCGATTGTGGGAAGGAAAGAACCACCCGCATGGGCGAAATTGAATCTGATGCCCGGATACCTTTCCAGAACTCCGCCGAAGATCAGCGAACATATCGCCCTGGATGTTTCTGCCGGCATTCCCACAAGCCATGGCAGCCAGTACTTCGACATCTGTTCCTGTCCCATCATCTCCCATGGATGGATGAGGACACACATATTCTCCTTTTCCAGAGACTCCCATATCACATTGAACTCCGGTTCGCTGAGGTTTTTACCATTGATATTGGAGCCGAGCTGTACACCCCTGAATCCGATTTTACGACAGCGTTCGATTTCTTTTACGGCAAGCTGGGGATCTTGCATGGGAAGGGTGGCAAGACCAATATAGTTCTCCGGGTACTTATGAAAGACCTCCGCGATGTCGTCGTTCAGAAATTCAGAAACAGCTAAACCATCGTGAGGCTTGGCCCAGTATGCGAAGAGCACCGGTATGGTACAGACCACCTGGATTTTTGTATTGAACCTGGCATATTCTTCAATTCGCACTTCGGGGTCCCAGCAATTGATTTCGATTTCGCGGAAGAATTTTTCTCCCTGCATCATACGCGCAAATCCCGGACGGTGATGGTCAAGATGAATGAATTTCCCATAACCAAATCGGGTCGTCCAGTCGGGAAGCACCCTTGGCATAATATGGGTATGGGTATCAATCTTGAGCATCAGCAGGTCTTGGGTTGGAAATGCAAAGGTATAAAGCCTTTCATGTTATAGCCATCCAGCACCTATAGCTGAATTTTGGACACGCGCTTGAGATCAAGCATATTGATCGGGTTGGTCTGAAGGCCTCGCACTTCATTTCGCACAAAATGGGTAACCTGATCATAGAACAGAGGGATAACAGCGGCTTCCTCCATGATCATGCGGTTCATGTCATGGTAAAGTTCATTTCGCATGGAATCGGTGGTTTCACTCGCTGCTTTCTCATACAAAAGGTCATACTCAGGATTGGAGAAATGCATATAGTTGGGGCCTGCCGGACAGAAGTTTCTGCTCAGAAAGATGCCCAGGAAATTCTCTGCATCGGCATAGTCAGCGACCCATGATTTTTTGAAAGACATCAGTTGCGCATTGGCAGTTTTTTCTTTGAATGCCGTTCCCTGCATGCTGTTTATCCGCACCGGGATACCGACTTGTCCGAGAGAATGCTGAATGTATTCTATCAGGTCTGTTTGGTCTGAAATGACAGAAATCTCAATCTCGGGCAAGCCCTTGCCCCCGGGATAACCTGCTTCTTCGAGCAGGCTGGAGGCCTTGATCGGATCGTACGGATAGTAGGTATATGACTGACCACCCAGCAATGAGGGTGGAACAAAACCATTTTCGGCTGGAAACACAGCATTGTTTCTCAGGTGCCTGATCATGCTCTTTTTATCAATGGCATAGCTTATGGCTTGCCTTATCCGCTTATCGCGAACGACGCTATTCTGAACGGCATCTGAATTTGGGTCACACAGAAATCCGATGTAGTCTGTTTTAATAAATGGAGTCTTCTGAAGTCTCAGCGTAGAAGTATGCGTTGAATTCAGCTCGCCCAACGGGTCAAGAAGTTCATCTTTTGTGGCAGCATTAATTCCACTCATGAAGTCGTATTTGCCCTGCAGCAATCCATGAAATTCGGCCGACATGTCTTTTACAAAGTCGATATGAATGGCATCGAGATACGGGAGTTGATTACCGATGCTATCTGTTTCCCAGTACTTCGGGTTTTTATGCATGACCAATGCTTCATTTTCATACCAGAATGCAAACTGAAAAGGACCTGTGCCAACCGGATTAGATCTGAATTCAGCTCCATATTTCAATACGGCTTCCTCAGGAACCACGTTGCAATACTGCATAGCCAGCATGCCGAGAAAAGGTTGAAAAGATTGGCTGAGATGAATGATAAGTGTGCTGTCGTCAGGAGCATTAAAGCCTGCATCTCCGATACTTTGGTTCAGGTAAGTGAATATCCATTTTCCGGGAGAAGCAGTTTGTGGATTTATGATTCTTTTAAAAGAGTAGATAAAGTCAGATGGCTTCACTTTGCGGGTACCCTCCACTCCGAATATGTCGTTCCTATGAAAATAGACGTCTGTCCGGAGGTGGAAAGTATAGGTCTTCCCATCCGGAGAAATTTCCCATGTTCTGGCTATGCAGGGTATCACATGTAGAGATGAGTCCAACTCAACCAGTCCATCAAACATTTGATTGATGACCCAGAGATTTTCCAGCTCCCGGGCGTATGCGGGATCCAGTGATGTGATACCGTTGCTTTCATTATACCTGAATACGCGTTCACTGTTGTCGTCAACACTGCCCAGGCAAGAGGCCAAACTGAGAATGATACCTATATATAAGAGTAGACCCGCAATACTTCGGTGCATGCGGGCAAGATAGTAAAGTCAGACAGTAGTATGAACTACTTCTCCTGTCCGGGTTACTTGGTTCCCTGTGCTTGTCTGATCAGAGTGGCTGACTCAGGATTATAAAACCTGTCGGGTTTTCGCGTTCCGTTTTCGGCGTATCGTTCCCAGTTTCCGGTTTTGATGCCGTGATCAAATTCTCCTTTTGATTCAATTTGCCCGTTCGGATAAAAGAACACAAACTGCCCGTCTTCGATAAAGGACTTGTCGAGTTTCTTGTATTGCCCGATGGCTTTAACCACGTTTTCCCTGGTGGTGAGTGTGCCTTCGAACTTGTCTTCCGCAATAGGTGAGAGACTCAGAATGAAGTGGGCATGGCGCTTTATGGTGGGCTTCATGAGCTCATCGTAGTAAACGGTGTGCTCATTATTCTGGGCCGGCATCATTTTAGATATGGCCAGACACAGAAAGAGTATGCTAAACCTGAGTAGCGAAGACATATAGTATGATATATTGTGTGGTATACGTAGCTACCCTCATCTTTGTTGCACCTAAATAAAAATTGACCATGCGTGTATTAGTGCCCGTGTATACCAGCCTGTCCCTTTTTCTTCTCACAGCTCATTTTGGGTCGTGCAATTCCGGAATGGGGAACGATACAGTCTCAACCGGTAATCAGGCTGAGCTGATGATTTCTTTTTACAATGTGGAGAACCTGTTCGATACGGTCAATGATCCCCTGAAGGTCGATGAAGATTTCACCCCAACGGGAAAGTTGCAATGGAATACTGCGAGATATCAGAAGAAGCTCGATGACCTGACAAAAGTCATCATGTTTATGAATGGAGGTGTTGGTCCGGATGTAATAGGGTTATGTGAAGTTGAGAACAGAAAAGTTCTTGAAGACCTGACCCTTCAACTCGCCAGTCAGGGTAGAATCTATACGATCGTACACAAAGACAGTCCGGATGAGAGGGGGATAGATGTTGCACTGCTCTTCGACTACTATAAATTCAGTTTTGAAGGAGCGGATTGGTTGACAGTAGATCTCGATGATGAAAGAGATCCCAATACGAGAGATATTCTGAAGGCCACTTTGAAGACAGGAAATGAGCAATTCACTTTTTATGTGAACCATTGGCCGAGCAGGAGCGGAGGACAGGCAGAAAGTGAACCAAAGCGTATGAAGGCTTCATCTGTATTGAAGACGTCAATAGCAGAAACAAGTGTTGTCAATCCGGACGCACAGATTATATGCATGGGTGATTTCAATGATCATCCCACAGATGCTTCTTTATTGGCCCTGGAAGCTATTGACAGTTCAAATGGAAAATTGGCCATGACCAATTGCATGAAGCAACTTCACCTGAGCGGACAGGGCAGTTATAATTACAAAGGTGAATGGGGAGCGCTGGATCAGTTCGTGGTGAATTCTGCTATGCAGGAGAAGGAGGGATTGTACGTTGATCCTGCTGCGGCATTCATTCTGAAAGAAGAGTGGATGTTGTTCAAGAAAGACGATGGAACATTAATTCCGAATCGCACTTATGCAGGACCGAATTACACAGAAGGCTATTCGGATCACCTGCCTGTCTGTCTGCCAATATTCAGAAAGTGATTCTTCAATTGTATTCAAACAAAAAGCCCCTGTTTGTTCAAACAGGGGCTTTTTATTGTCGTTCGCTCCTTACTTCTTCGCAGGAGCAGCTGCCTTCTTAGGGGCTGCCTTCTTGGTCGCTTTCTTAGCAGCTTTCTTAGGAGCTGCCTTCTTAGTCGCCTTCTTGGCGGCTTTCTTAGGAGCTGCCTTCTTAGCGGCTTTCTTAGCGGCCTTCTTAGGCGCTGCTTTCTTAGCGGCTTTCTTAGGAGCTGCTTTCTTTGCAGCCTTCTTAGGAGCTGCTTTCTTTGTTGCTTTTTTTACTGCCATGACAAAAAATGGTTTGGTTTTGCAGAGCGAAAAGTAAAATGATTTTTCATTTCACAATAAAGAATTCTAAATTTCTATTAACAGCGAATTCCACAGTCGGGAGAGGAACCTTTATCAAACTGAAAACTGTACTCATCGATTTCAACCATTTGTTCTTCCATTTTATTCGTGTGAGATCGATATCGAATGACAAATAGTATTGTCTGTAACGATCGTATGTGATACCGTTGAAACTATTGTCCAGAGCGGAAATCATGCCTTCTCCTCCATAGCCTGCAGCAACGTTCAGCCATGATGGAAACCATGTATCATCTTTCATAAATGAAGATGGATTGACACTGATCCAGTAGATCTGACCATTGTAATCTTTGAGGATACGTTGTGTGTAATTTCTTCCCAAAAGTTCTGGTCTGATGTTGGCAAAATCGGTTGGAGAGTATGAAAACTTGAATCGGATGCGTTGTTCATTCCACAACAAATGCTGTCCGGAATATGCAAATGCACCCAATGTATTGGCAAGTTGATCTGTCCATGAGAACCCCCATTGTGCAGAGAGTCCATCCATGATCTCAATAGTCGTCTGATATCCTAATGAAATGGCTGCTCCGGTGTATAAGGCTGATCTGTCGCTATAACCTGACCACTTCAACACAGGGTGAAGCAATGACGTAAGGTAGTAGTTGGTGGTCAGATGTCCGGCTTTATCGATCTGGAACCATTCATCTGCATCGTTGAAAGAATGAAGGGGACTTTTCTCATAATCAGAATACCATAGCTCATTGAGGAGTACCAGTGATGTTGCCGATGTAATTCCTATTCCACCACTCACCAGCCATTTTCGTGAAGCAAGGCTGTCGTTCACCTGAGGTGCCACATATTGAGAATACATGGTGCAAAGAGCAACCAAAAGCAACCTCATGGCGGAAATGAAACATGTATCGCGTGTAATCCGTATCAAGGTGTTGATGTAGGGAAACTTTTCTCAAAGTAAATGTACGGACTCATATCTGGAACCGGTGGAAGCAGGCGCATAGCCGCTTTTTTCAGACTCATAGGATGGGTTAGTCTTGGCGTATCCATGGTGGGCATATTTATGTTCGTGAATGGCCTGCGCTCAGGTGATGAATTGATTTGGGACAGGGTAGCACTCGCCGTAATAAGTCTGCTGAGTATTGGAGTCAGTTACTACAAAGGTTCCAAGAAGCTATTCGGCTACTCAATCATTGTGCTGTGCTACGTAATGACTACACACACTACCTGGATGGTGTGGATGTCACATGCCCATCTGTATTATGTAATATTCGCCTTTATCATCATACATCTTTACACCGTAGCATTCAGGGCGTGGAGATATGCCATATTCTTTCTGATCATTCAGTATTCCATTTTGTTTGTTTCCGTAATTACCAGGTTTTCGGGTTCAAAATCGGATTTGATTTTTATAACCATACTGGGAACATTCTGTATGTTTCTTTCAGGCATTTTCTCGCACAATAAGAATCACTCCATCGAGAACCTCAAGTTGCAGAGAGGTTTTCTGAAGTCCCTCCTGAACAGATCCGAAACTGGTGTACTTCTGACTGATGTTAACGGTCACATACTGGATATGAATGACCGCATACTTGAGATGTTGGGTATGCGTAAGGAAGAATTGCTTGGCAAGGACTTTTCATTCCTCCGTCAAAGAGAGCTCACAGAGGCAGAGATAGAATATGGCCTTGATGCAGTCAGAAATAATCGATTCTGGTCTGATGAGGCCACTTTGATCAGGAAAGACGGTACCACAATGCTGGCATATCTGTCGATTACATCTGTGGATGGATTCAGAAGCAGGTTTCTCGTCTACCGGGTTCGGGATATTACCGAGAAGAAGAAGTTCGAGTTGGATTTGATCAGGGCACGTGAACAGGCCGAAGACGCTTTGCGAACCAAGGCCAAGTTTGTGGCAACCATGAGTCACGAGTTGCGCACACCTCTGAATGGGGTGATTGGCACATCGAGTCTGTTAGAGCGTACACCTCTTAATATAGAACAACAGGCATACGTATCTACTATTATCAACAGTAGTCAGAGCTTGTTGGTTCTGATCAACGATATTCTGGACTACAGCAAGATTGAGTCCGGGAAAATGGAATTGTCACCTGTGCAGTGTGAATTGAGGCAGGAAGTGCATGCGGTTGCGGATCTGCTGAGACCTCATGCCGAGTCCAAACAATTGCGCTTTTCTGTGAATGTCGCCTATGATATTCCTGATTCAATTCTGATTGATTCCATGAGGCTGAAGCAGGTATTGCTCAATCTGATCGGAAATGCTGTGAAGTTCACAGATCGGGGTACTATTGATGTAAATGTAGAATTAGAAAGTCTGAACCGTGATGAACTGGCTATTCGTTTCCGGGTGGCAGACACTGGTCTTGGAATTTCAAGAAGCAAGCAGGCAATACTTTTCCGATCGTTCACTCAGGTTGACTCAAGTATAAACAGAAGGTTTGGTGGTTCGGGACTTGGTCTTGCCATCAGCAAAGAGCTGGTTGAGCTGATGGGAGGCTATATTAAAGTAGAATCCGAAGAGGGCATAGGTTCCGTTTTTCAGTTCACTGTGAAAGCTCAGGTTGCTCATAAGGAGAAGGAGAAGGAAATTGTACGGACACTGGCCGATGTTCAGCATGAGTTATCAGTTGACCCGGGTAGCCTTCGCGTGCTGATTGCGGAAGACAACCGCATCAACAGCGATGTCATGATGTTCATGCTCCAGAAATTGGGTCTGAAGGCTTCAAGGGCTTTCAATGGCAATGACGTCATTGATAATATGGAAAGGAACGAGTACGACATCATTTTAATGGACATACAGATGCCGGGTATGGATGGACTCCAGACTACTCAGTACATAAGAAGGAATCTGACATCACAGCCCTACATTATTGCCATTACAGCCAACGCATCCGAAGATGACAGGAGAAGTTGTGTCCAGGCGGGTATGAATGCCTTCCTCTCCAAACCATTTCTCATTCAGGATCTGGAACAAGTTCTTGTCAGGTACTTTTCAGAGGCTGGTACCGGTTATTTATTGAACCGTACCGCATAGTTCATTTATCAGTTGCGTTTTTCGGTGTAACCGGCACCGCGATCCCCGGAATATCTGATGGCCGGCGCCGGATGTGTTCATTTGTGGTGAAGAATCGGTTTTTCCTGCTGCCTCTCTGATATGTATCTTTGATTCAGTTTACAAAAACTGAAGATGGGTCCTGGGAAAGCAATCATATATTCATTGCTTCTTGTTTTGGGTGTGGTAGCATCCTGCCTGTCCTTTCTTGCCCTGCAGTCGGCCGGCGAAGATCTGGCCAACAAAATCAATCTGAGCAACAGGCAAAAGGCAACCTCTCACGAGTTGCTCTTCCATCTTACCAGGATGGAAAACAGAAAAGAGGCTCCCGACAAACTTTCATTAGAGGAATTTCAGCTTATCAAATCCAAATGGGTCAACTCACAGAAGGCCCTTGTTAACGGAAGTGATCTCTTTCAGGTCAAGTCTGATAAGAGTGAGCAGGCTGAAGCCATTGTCCGTGAGCTATCCCCGATTTATGTTCACCTGAACGATGAATTGTCTTTACTCATGGCCGACGATGGAACTGTAAAGAATGTTTCTGAGCAGACAATTACAAATCTCAGTCAGTATGCCTCTCTGGTGAATGACCTGACACTGCAATGGGTCAAGGAACAGGAGAAATTGGCAGGTACAGCAAAGCTTCTTCTTCTTGTGCTTTCAGCTATCATTCTCATTGCTGGTGTTTCGGGTTACTTTGTACTGATAAGGCCTTATGTGAAGCAGGCTTCCGCCATCATATCGGAGTCAAAGGACACAGAATCGGTTCTGGCCAGAGAGCGGAGTCATCGCCTGCGGATGATGTCAGATCTGAGTCATCAGTTAAGGACTCCCTTATCTGCGATTTTGGGTAATGCAGAACTGATGCAAAGGTGGGATCTCGACGGAAAGCAGCGCGAAAGTGTCAGAGCCCTGATAGGAAGTGCATCAAATATGATGCACGTTCTTGACGAGGTGATGGATGAAACGGCCATACAAAAGGGAGAACTTGAAGTGAACAGACATAAGTTCAACCTGCACGAATGTGTTGAACAGGCTTCTGAAATGCTCCGACCTTTAACGGTTAGCCATCATGTGACACTAACAACATTTGTTTCCTCAAACGTTCCGGTGTGGGTTGTTCAGGATGAAAAGAGATTCAGGCAGGTATTGTTGAATGTTGCCGGTGATGTAATCAGGCATAGTGAAGGAAAAAAGATTGATCTGAATGTCGAATTCCTGAATAAAGCCGAGGGTATGGTTCAGCTCAAGATTACCCTCATAGGTGTTGATCCCTCCCTGGCTGATATATACAGCAAGCTCCGGGATGAGCACAACTCCGGCGCTCTGTCGAGAGACCTTTCTCTGAGGCTGGTTCACGAGCTGGGAGGAAGAATATGGACTGAAGATGGTCCTAATGGCAGGCTATTATGTATAACCATGATTGCAGAAGAGACCAAGGCTGCAGCATCAGAGAATGTAAGGGATCTTGCCGGTCTGAAAGCACTGATTATCGAGCAGGATAAGAATATCCTGAAGGTGCTGATTCGTCAGCTGGGAACATGGGGTATTCAAAGCACCCCGTTTAACAGCCTCGAACTTGTTGAGGAAGTGCTTGGCAACCTTCAGAAGTTCGATATCTGTATTATCGATGTGGATCCCCCGGGCGGAGAGTCTCTAATTCTCGCCGAAAAGCTGGCCAGACAAACAGAAGGACGGTTGCCGATTATTGCCCTGACATCTACTGCGGATTCTGTTGTAGAGTCTAAGAGTCCACTATTAAATGCTTATCTGACCAAGCCGGTAAAACAGATCAGGTTATTTGAGACCATTACCGGGTTATTGAGAATAGATGACTCTCTGGTGCTGTCTCAACCTTCAACCGGCAGGTCCAATGCTCAAATCGACCAGTACGCACTTAACGTGATTATCGCTAATGATAATGAATTGCATCGTGCAGTTGCAGCCCGCACACTGAATTTGCTTGGACACAGGTTTGAAAATGCATTCTCGCTTGAGGAATTACGCGAGAAGATGAGTGAAAAGCATTACGATCTGGTGCTCGTGGGCCATGATGAAAGGCATTGGAAGGGATTCCGGTTGGGGCAAAATCAGAAGGACAAGAACAACAAGGACAGCACAGTGGTCATAGGAGTTACCAATGAGTTCAATGCAGAGTTGCCCTCAGGCTACGACGACCTTGTGAAGGGCGGATTTACCGGTGAAAAACTGGAGGAAAAAATCCGTAACTGGTTTGAGTTCGAATAAGCCGGAATTATCCCGGATCAGAATCAAAGGTTTATGTCGGGGTCATTCAATACCAGCGGCATCCAATGCTTTCCAATATGCCCGTGCATAAGTCAGATGCTGCTCATGTGTTCTTGAGAAGTTGTGATAGCCATTTCTCTCCGGTCGGGCACACATATACAGGTAGTCATGGCTTTCAGCATTCAGCACGGCATCGATATATACATCTTCTGTAAATGCAATGGGACCGGGCGGAAGACCGGCAGTATGGTAAGTATTAAAATCCGATTCAATACCGATCTGATCTCTGACTCTTTGCACATCTGTTTCTCCGGAAGCAAAAAGTGATGTCGGATCCGATTGAAGTTTCATCCCGATTCTCAGACGGTTCAGATAGAGACCTGCAATTTTGGGAGCTTCGTCAACTTTACCCGTTTCCTTTTTCACGATGCTCGCCAGAATGACTATCTGAGCAGGGCTGTAGCCCAGTGTTTCAGCTTTGGATTTCCTTTCTTCTGTCCAGAATTTTTTATGGACCTCATGCATTTTTGCAACGAAGGCTTTCGGTGAAATGTTCCAGTAGACCTCGTAGGTATTGGGCATAAACAGACAAGGAAAAGTAACCTGGCTGAATTCAGGGGAATAGTTAGCCACTTCATCTTCGAAACCCCGAAGAAAGGTAAGTGAGTCGTGCATCAGCACACGCCCGAGGTTGCCCGCGAGCTCTGCCATGTTTGATTCCTGTCCGAATCTGATTTGCAGCGGCGATTGGGCCTGAATTCGCAGTTTGTTAACCAGCTGGCCGTTTGATGTGCCCTTTTTTATCGCATAGCGCCCTGAACAGTTAGATCCTTTGAACTTCTTGAGTTTGGCTGTAAACAGGAAATCAGACTTGCTTGTGATAATTGAATCTCGCAACAGACTTTCCGATAACGCATCTATATCGTTTGAATTGTAAAGCAATACAACCTTCTGTTCGCTTTTGAATCCTGTGGCAGATGAATATACCCGGGAGTACAGCCAGAATGCAGCGCCACAGGCTATCAGCACAAGAATAACGAGGGCGGGAAGTAATTTTTTCTTCATGATCGGTCAGGCAAATTTAAGAACCTGTCAGAGCCTCAGTTCAAAGGATATTGTTTTCCTGCCCTTAAACTCAACTTCGCTGACAGCCTCAAAACCCACGCCTCTGAATAGCCTTATGCTCGGGGTGTTTTCAGGGAAAATGAGACAGCTGAGAACCTTCAGCAATTTCTGATCCCTCAGATGTCGGATTACCGTTATAAGCGCGTCTGTGGC
Organism: Bacteroidota bacterium; assembly: GCA_041170085.1. Taxonomy (GTDB): domain Bacteria; phylum Bacteroidota; class Bacteroidia; order Flavobacteriales_D; family Sanyastnellaceae; genus JAWXBG01. The sequence continues at coordinate 9,819 of JBEAZL010000171.1, read as the reverse complement.
TATACCCTGATTGCGATCAGATTTTTCGGCGATAAGGATACCTATTCCGGCTTTTTGTGCAGAGGAGTTATATTCAAAAAGATCAAGGCAGCCGAGTATTCTCCCTGAATCTGATAAGATCATCCACCTTTCCTGACCATCTTTTTGAAGATCTCTGCATGATTCTATAAAGGCTTTAATGTCGTCGGTGGTGAATGGGCCTGGGGTTTCGGTTACAGGCCAGAATTCAGGGTTGTTCTCCCATCGGGTGATAATGTCCCGGTCTGAGTGGGTCACCTTTCTGAGGCTGCAGATATTTCCTTTGAGCTCCGGCATCAGAAGGTTCCGGTTGAAAGCATCACCAGCGTGCATGCTTCTTCCGTTGCAATTCCATTCTCCCTGGCAAGAGCTGCAAGCTCAGGGTTTTCTGCTCCGGGATTGAAAATAATTCTCCGCGCTCCGCTGTGGAGTATCAGATCATAGTATTCAGTCTGATTGGGTGCTCCCAGATACATGGTGATGGTATCAGGATGTACCTCCGGCCAGTCTTTTTGAATCACAACAGAATCAATGCTCCCCGGTCTTTTGCCTACAGCGATTACATGATGCCCGCGCGCAAGAAGCCTTTTGACGGCCAGATAACTATACCTCTCCGGATTGGGACTGGCTCCCAGCACTAACACGGTTTTCATGCTGCAAATCTCGATAAAATGGCCTTTAGCAGGCCTGTCTGGCCATGGAAACTATGAAAGCCGCTCCCTGAGTGCTATTTTTGCTGAAAACAGAGAAATCAAAATAGCCACATGACTCGTAGTCTAATAGTTGTCCTTGCCTGTATACTGGGAATGTCCTCGTGTACTATTAACAAGGATGTTATGTTCAAAACGGATCAGGATTACGTGTACGATACGCCCACTCTTGATTCCATCGGTAAAGAGTATCGCCTTGCCCCGAATGATATCATAACCTTTCAGTTGTTTACCAATGAGGGTTCACTGATTCTTGAATACACTACCAATACCATAGAGAGAAGGCAGCAGAATTTCAATATGCGCGATTTCACATACTTCGTCGATGCATCTGGTTTTGTCGAATTGCCCAGTATTGGCAGAATTCACGTAGCAGGTCTCACCATATTCGAGGCCCAGGATATGGCAGAGAAAATGTATCTGGATGAATTCAATAATCCCTACGCGCTTATCTCGGTGGTGAATCAACGCGTCATTGTGTTCAGGGGAAGCGGGGCTGATGCACAGGTTGTTCCTCTGGTCAATAACAACGTAAGCGTCATTGAGGCCATTGCACTCGCCGGCGGTTTATCTGACAGGGCAAATGCCAGTAAGGTAAAACTTATCCGCAAGGTGGAAGGAAAGCAGGAAGTGTATTTAATGGATCTGAGCACCATAGAAGGTATTCGATATGCCAATATGATTGTTCAGGCCGGTGACATCCTTTATGTTGAGCCTGTTCCTGAGATTGCCAGAGGTGCCATGGAAGACGTAGCCCCATATGTTACCATCATATCGGGTCTCGCATTCATATACGCCATCTTCGCACGTACCTTTTAATCTGAGTGGAGAATTTCGGCAATAGAAATATCGAAGAGTATAAGTCCAGACTTACGAACTTCAGCAATGAGTTCGATCTTGGACTTTTTGTGTATATAGTTCGCAGATCACTCCCGGGTGTTGCTGTGATTTTTCTGGTTTTTGGTATTGCCACTTTCCTGTATCTCCGATACACTCCGGTAGTATATAACGCTAAGGTTCTTATCCAGCTCGGACAGGACAACAATGCTCAGGAAATCCTTGGCGTGAATTCGCTGAAGGAGGATAACAGCGCTGATGTGAAAGTAGAACAGCTTCGAAGCAAGCTGTTGATCGGCAGAACCATTGAAAGACTTCCCCTGGGAATTTCCTATTTCGCTAAAGGGCAGATATTGTCCAATGAACGATATAAAACATCAACCTATATCGTTCACATAGATACCATTCGTAATTCCGATGCATACGACCACCTCATTCCTGTGATGTTTCAGGATACCACCACGTTCAGCATCATCTATCAGGGTGAAACGATCAACGGACTCACGGTGAATGACTGGCACGATACAGGTGATTTTATTTTCAGGCTGGAACTTGTAAATGGTCCGGCTGCACTCAGTGAGGATGAGGATTATGAGCTTTCATTCAGAATCAACTCGCGAAAGAGTCTGATTAATCGCTTTTACGAGAATCTTGATATCCGCATAGCCAACAATACTGCGAAAACCCTCGAGATTTCATTCTCCGATAACAATCCTGTTCTTGCCAGAGACTTCGTGACAGAACACGCAAACGAGTTCATCGACTTTGACCTGGAAAAGCGCAGGCGTTCCGACGAGAATGTGATTACGTTTCTGGATAACCAGATCGATACAGTTTTTACCAATCTCCGCGAGTCGGAGCTTATGCTCAACACCTTTCGTTCCCAGAATAAGGTTACTGACCTTGACGAGATGGGAAAATCATACCTTGATCGACTCAGCCGTCTGGAAAATGATATAGTGGCGCTCGATGTTGAATTGAAATTACTCGATGAAGTTGAAGTTCTCGCCAAGAAGAGCGCGAATAATGTGGAGGTGAATAGCCTGGTTCCCCTTGTGGCAGGAAGTCGTTACCAACCCACGCTGGGCAAACTGCTCGACGAGCTGTATCGCATCATGCTGGAGAAGGAGAACGCCTTATTCATCTACACCGAAGAAAACGAATATGTGAAGTCGCTGGATTATAAAATTGGTATCCAGAAGAACCTGATTGTGCAAAGTCTCAGTACCCTCAGGACTCAGATCAAGAGTTCAATGGATCAGCTTCGCAGGAAGGTGAGTGATGTTGAGTCGGTTTATTTTGACATGCCTACCCGCGAAATTGAATATGCCCGACTTCAGAGGTTATTCACCATCAACGAAAAGTATTATACCCTGCTTCTCGAGAAGTCTATAGAGTACAGAATTTCGAAAGAAGGGTTTGTGTCGAGCAACCAGATTCTTGAGGAGGCCGGAATACCAAGTAAACCGGTAAGGCCTGTAAAGAAGGTCATCATCTTCGCGTTCATGTTGGGAGCTGTTTTGGTCTCGCTGATCCTTGTTAGTGTGCGTTACTTTCTGCACAACAACATCACCTCACTCAGTGAGATTGTCAGGCTTTCAAATGCAACGTTGTCAACCATTGGAATTGTTCCCCGTTATAAGGAAGACATTCCCGTTTCAATGCTCATTGTGGACAAGAGCCCGCGTTCTCTGATTGCAGAATCGTTCCGTTCCATCAGGACCAATTTGCAGTTCATTGATAACAGCCCCGGATCCAAACTGATGGCTGTTACTTCGACCATTTCTGGAGAGGGCAAGACTTTCGTCTCGCTCAACATGGCTGGTATTCTGGCCTTTTCCGGTAAGAAGGTGGTGGTCATAGATCTCGACATGCGGAAGCCGAAAATTCATAAAGCATTCAAGGTTGAGAACGATAAGGGTATGAGCACCATTCTGATTGGTCGTGATACCATTGATGGTTGTCTGCATCAGACGTCGCTCCCCAATTTGCAGTATATCACTGCAGGCCCTGTACCTCCCAATCCATCGGAGCTTATCATTAATGACCGGATGAAGGAAATTATCCGCGAACTGAGAGGGCGTTATGATTATATCATTGCCGACACACCTCCGGTTGGTCTCGTGTCTGATGGTATTGAACTGCTTCAGATGGCAGAGTATCCTCTGTTCATTTTCCGTGCAGATCATTCCAAGAAGCAATTCGTTCAGGTTGCCGATAAGCTTGTCAATGAGAACAAGATTTCAAGACTTGCGGCAGTGCTCAATGGAGTGGATATCGACCGAAACCGCTACTCTTATAAGTATAACTACGGCTATGGTTATGGCTACGGTTATGGCTATGGCTACTCAGGATATTACGATGAGAGCGATTCGTCACGCAAACGCAAGAGGAATAAGAAATGAACATTGAAGAAACCGGTTTCAGAGGACTGGTAGTGTTGAATCCTGTTGTTTTTCTGGATGACAGGGGTTATTTCATGGAGTCTTTCTCGGGTAAGCTTTTCAATGCCATTGATTCAGAGATCAGCTTTGTGCAGGACAATGAATCCTGCTCAAACCGTGGTGTATTAAGGGGATTGCACTATCAGATTCCGCCATTTGCACAGGCGAAGCTGGTGCGTGTGGTGAGGGGTGCTGTGCTGGATGTGGTGGTTGATCTGCGGAAGTCTGAGCCCACTTATGGAAAGCATTTCGCAATAGAACTCTCTGCAAGTAATAAGAAGCAGTTATTCATACCAGCAGGATTTGCGCATGGATTTCTGGTTCACGAGGACCAAACCGTTTTCTGCTATAAATGCTCAGAATACTATAGCAGGGAACACGAGCGGTCCCTGCTTTGGAATGATCCGGCACTGGGCATCAATTGGGGTATATCAGACCCGATTATCTCGCCCAAAGATGCCGCTGCTCCTGTTTTGGCGCATTCAGAATCTCACTTCTAATATCCACAGAACGTGAACTGGATCACATATGGCCTGGAATTGATTCTTTCGTTCTGCATCGCCTGGTTCTTGTTGCAGAAGGTAAAAAGTCTGGGTACCAATAAGGGAAGCACCGGGCAACTGCGCTGGTCTTCACAAAAGGTTCCCACTCTCGGTGGTCTTGTATTGTTTCTGTCCTTTCTTCTTGCCATGGCATTTCATCGTGAAAATGTTTCCTTCGTGATCATGGCCATTCCCGCATTTTTTGCAGCATTTATAACAGGGTTGTGGGACGATATGCGATCCATTTCACCAAGACTGAAATTGATCGGGCAATTGTTGGCTTCGGTATTGATGCTTGTGTGCAGCGATATCAGTCTGCTTTCGTTGAATGCCGTTTTGTTGGTTTTTCTGATGATTGCCCTCATGAACTCGCTGAATATGCTGGATAATATGGATGGCGTTGCTGCTGCCATTGTGCTCATGTTCTGCGCCTGGAATATTGCCGCCGGCGATGTCTGGCCATCATTGTTCATCGTTCCGGGATTGCTCGTGTTTCTCTTTTTCAATCTGAGACCGGCGAAAATGTATCTGGGCGACGGTGGAAGTCTATTCCTGGGGTTATTCATCGGTTACGTAGGCATAGGATTTGTTTCAGAAGGCCGATGGGGTGAATTGCACTTGGATGTGCAGCTTATTTCAACCCTCTGTCTGTTGTTTTGTCTGCCTGCAGCTGATACTTTGCTGGTTGTGATCAACAGGCTCATGGCGGGTATATCACCTGCCGTCGGAGGTCGCGACCATAGTACTCATCATTTGGTCTATGCCGGAGTCAGAGAAGAGTTTATCCCCTGGCTGTATTCCATTGTGTATAGCAGTCCCTGGATCATGTTCTCCGTCTTCAATTTCCCAATTGTATCTTCTTTGATTTATTTTGTTCTGGTTTTCGCGGCGCTATTTTTGATCAGCAGAAGAAATATTTCACAGCGTAAATTCGTTTATCCTTCATGAATATCCCTAAGTATGTAGTTGTCATTGTGCTTGCGTTGATTACCGCAGGAGCAGTGGTATTTTCAATATTTGGATTCTCTGGCGACAACGATCATAACAGGGCGGAATACGAGAGAATGAGGAATGAAGATTACCGGATTTATACCATCCCGGTTCCGGAGAATCTTGAATTCGCGGGCGAGAAAGTTCCATTGGATAATCCGGATGTCTGGGAGCGTGTTGACCGCGAGTTTCTGGTAAATACCTATTGGCACAGTAATGCTTTCCTATGGATGAAAAGGGCGAATCGCTGGTTTCCGGTCATTGAACCTATTCTGAAGAAGAATGGTATCCCTGATGATTTCAAATATCTCGCCCTCGTGGAAAGTAATTTCACCAACGCAGTTTCTCCCAGCGGAGCGGTTGGTTTCTGGCAATTTCTGGAAGAAACAGGAAAGCGATATGGACTTGAGATCAACGATGAGGTTGATGAAAGGTATAACATTGAAAGAAGTACAGAAGCTGCTTGCGGGTATTTTCAGGAAGCATATGCCCGTTTCGGTGAGTGGTCGCTTGTTGCCGGTTCATACAATATGGGTATAAACGGCATACAGCAGCAAATGAATACACAGCAGCAGAACCGTTATTGGGATTTGCTGCTCAACGAGGAAACGTCGAGATATGTGTGCAGAATACTCGCTGCGAAGACCATTCTGAATAATGCCGATCAGTACGGATTTGTAATTCGTCCTTCTGATTTGTATCAGCCATATTCATATGATGTGGAAACCATTTCCGGGCCGATTGAAGATTTTGCCGCTTTTGCTGTTGAACATAGCATCACGTACAAGGAGCTGAAGATGCTCAATCCGTGGTTACGCCAGCCTTATCTGAAAAATCGCCAGGGCCGCAGCTACGAGATTAAAATTATCAGAAACTAAACTCAGCGGCTGAGTCTGAAAGCGACCCCTGAAACCCTTGAGGTGGGGGTGTCATTTATAACTTCATCCAGAATCATATTTTGCTTTCTGGCTGTTTGCATCACTTCATCCATGTTTCTGATGATTCCACAGGGGACATGCCGGGAAGTAAGTTCAGCAATCAGATTTTCTGATTCAAACTTTCTGAAGAAATGAGATAATTGTTCCGAAAGGCTGGTCCTGTTTTTCACCCTGTCGGGGTTTGTTGCAAATTCAGTCTTGCTGATCAGGTCATCTGCACCAAGTACACCGCATAATGATTCAAACTGCTTGTCACTTCCGACTGCCAGAACTATCAATCTGTTGTCCGAACAATTGAAAGTTTCCCCATACGGAGCAATGTTTGGATGCAGTGAACCCGACAGACCTGCTACATATCCTTCCATGAGAAAATTGCTGGCCTGATTCACCAGTGAAGATATGGCAGCCTGCTCAAGACTTACTTCCACATAAGACCCCACACCATCGCGTTCGCGCGCGATCAAAGCACAGAGTATTCCCTCTTTGAGTTGATGGGCAGCAAGCACATCAATGAGGGCAACAGGCATTTTCAGCGGACCAGATTCCTGTGTTCCGTTCATGCTCATGAAGCCTGTTTCAGCCTGGAGAACCACATCATAGGCCACCCTTTCCGGGTTCGACACAAAACCACCGATGTGTGCATAGATAAGATTCTGATTCCAGGATCTTACAGTCGCAAATCCAAGTCCGAATTTCTCAGCATCTCCCTCTTTGAAATTGGTGATCAGAACATCGGAACCTGCGATCATGGATTTCAACATGAACATGTCATCCTCTGATCGCAGGTCCAGGAAGATGTAGTCTTTCTTGTAGTTTACTGATGCGAAATATGCAGAAACATCCTGCTCAGCTTTTTCAGAAGCAAGCTTCCAGCTCCGCGTTACATCTCCGCCATTGGTCCTGTTTTCAACCTTGATTACATGTGCGCCCAATTCGGCGAAGAAAGTTCCAACGGATGGCCCCGCCAGTACGGTGGAAAGGTCAATGACCCGTAGTTCCTTGAATAATTGTTGCTGGTTCATACCTCTCTTACTTCAAGTGCCACCTTGTATGTCCGGATGGCCCTGTCTCGCGCGAAAGTATGTTCTACAATTGGTTTCAGGTAATGATCAGGATCAAAGCCGGGGATCCATTTTCGTATATAGGCGTAATCCGGATCGAATTTCTGTTGCTGGAGATAAGGATTGAATACCCGGAAATACGGAGCTGCATCACATCCGCATCCTGCTGCCCATTGCCAACCGCCAATATTACTTGCCAGATCAAAATCCAGCAGTTTGGACGCGAAGTAGCGTTCACCCCACCTCCAGTCGATAAGCAAATGCTTGGACAGAAAACTGGCAACCACCATACGCACTCGATTGTGCATGTATCCGGTTTGATTCAGTTCGCGCATGCCTGCATCGACAATGGGGTATCCTGTTTTACCCTCTTTCCACAATGCAAAAAGGTTCTCGTCATTTTCCCACTCAATACGGTCGTATTTTGAGTTGAAAGCGTTGTCAACGGTCTGAGGAAAGTGCCAGAGGATCATCTGATAGAATTCCCGCCAGATGAGTTCGTTCAGGTATTTCTCATTCAGGTTTAAAGCTCTGGCCGTTAGTTTCCGGACCGGGATGGTTCCAAACCTTAAATGAACGCTGAGTCTGCTCGTACCGCGGATTCCGGGAATATCCCGTGTTTCTGCATAATGCTGCAGTATGCCGTCGGCAACATGTTCAGAAGGGAATTCAATTCCTGAAGCTGCAAATCCGATATCACTCAGGCCGGGAAATGAATCAATGTCTGAAGATTTCATATTGGACAGCAAGGTCTCCGATGGATATTCCGGGATTCCCTGAACTGCCAGAAGGCTTTTCCACTTCTTGCTATAAGGTGTAAAGACAGTGTAGGGGAGACCGTCGGCCTTCATTACCTCGGATTTCTCGAACAATACCTGATCCTTATAACCTTTAAAATTTATTCCCCGTGCCAGCAGAGAACGGTATACGGATTCATCTCTCTTTCGCGCATATGGCTCATAGTCGCGGTTGGCATAAACCGTATGGGCGTTAAACTGGTTCGCAAGACGAGGAATTACTTCTGTAGGATCACCGATGGCAACATGAAGTCCCGCACCATGATTTTTCAGCTTCGTATCAATGTCCTGAAGAGCGAGATGAATGAACTCGACCCTCGCATCTTTTTTGTCTTCGAGATGGTCAAGAATTTGGGTGTCAAATACAAAAACAGGTATAACAGGAGATCCGGACTTAAGTGCCTCAAAGAGTCCGTGATTGTCTTCGAGTCTCAGGTCACGGCGAAACCAGAATATGGCGGTTTTATCAGTCATCATCGACGAGGGTATAGGTTGGACAAAGCCTCGTCAATTGAATTGAACTGATACTGGAATCCCAGGGAACGGAGTTTAGATCCGTCGATTTGCTGATCATCCAGAAGTAAACCGGATCTCGCCCCAAGGACAAGCCGGAAAATAAATGCCGGTGTTCGGGTGATAAACAGTTTTCGGCCTATGGCGTGCGCAAGATCTTCCGCGAAGTCGAGTGCTGTGGGTATTTCGGGCGCCGAAAGGTTGTAGGTGCCTTCAGCATGGGTATCTTCAATGGCAAAAGAGACAGCTCTTGCAACATCGGTTGCATGTACAAAGCTCATATGTTGCTTTCCTGATCCTGCTACCACGCCACCGGTTAGTCTTGCTAATGGCAAGATGGCCGGCAACATACCGCCCTTATTGGAGAGTACCACAGGCAGGCGAAAGATTACCCTGCGAACATTTGCCTGAATAAGTGCTTCAGAGGCATGCTCCCATGACTGGCATACTTCTGACAGGAAGTCTTTTCCTTTGGGATGTTCCTCGGTTTTTACCTCTCCTGTATTGCTGTAAATTCCAATGGCGGAGGATGAAATGTATAGTTTGGTTTGAATTTTACCTGAGAGGATCATGTCTGTCAGAAACCCCGCTGATTGCACCCGGCTCTGCAGTATTTTCCTGCGGTTTGAAGTTGTCCAGGGGCAATTGATGGTGTGGCCAGCCAGATTTATCACAGCATCGAAATGACCGAAAGCTTGTTCACTGATTTCACGTTTTTCAGGATTCCACTTCAAGCGGTAAATACCTTGCTCATCGCGGCTGTCGTTGCGTGCAGAAGAAGACAAGATGAATACCGAAGCCTCCTGCTCAAGCATGACTCTGGTCAATTCCCTGCCTATCATTCCGGTTCCCCCGGCTATCAGTATCCGTTTCATCGCAAAGAGAACATTGAAGCTCACGATTAGTTCTTGCAAAAGGGTGAAGTTATCGGGTTATCTTTGATGTTCATTCCTATTTCATGAAACCAGT
>JBEAZL010000170.1:0-2816 GCA_041170085.1 Bacteroidota bacterium | reverse complement strand
AGAGGATGGAAGATTACGCCAGAATGAAGGCGCTGATCGACAAGAAGTAAGATTTCTGCTCAACTAAGAAATATGTAAAGGCTCCGGAAGGGGCCTTTTTTATTGGCCACAAGTTGATCTGCAGAGTAGCAGCATATCCAATAGGTCAGTGGCAGAAGCTTTCGAATAGCGATTATAACAGGGAGGTAACATCAACAATATCAAATAAATATGACTTTACATAATGTTAATTATGGGAATAAAGGGTCATTGAAATTCTGCAGATCACGAAGTCAATCCCACGGCTTTCATGTTCTGATTTTCGGTGTTGTCTCCTTTCCAAAATGGCATTTATCGTAAATTGCTCCGAAACCAACCTTTTGCCTGCGATGAACAAATTCTTATTGACTCTCTGCTTCATTTTTATAGCATCCCTGATCGAAGCTCAAAATCCAACAAGCCTTAACGTAAACCTGGTTCCCTTATATAGCGGCCTTAACAATCCGGTTGGTATCTACCATTGCAACGACAACCGTCTGTTTGTTCTGGAACAGTCTCAGGGTGATATCGAAATCATTGATACCAATGGGGTTTACATCGGAAAATTTCTCGACCTCACCAGCCTGATCAGCACCGGAGGTGAACGCGGACTGCTCGGTATGGCCTTTCATCCCGATTATCTGTCGAACGGATATTTTTATGTGAACTACACCAATCTGGCTGGTAACACGGTCATTGCACGTTACACAGTAAGTGCCAATCCCAATGTGGCCAATGCTTCTTCAGCGTTTATTCTACTGACCATCACACAGGATTTTTCCAATCACAACGGCGGACATATAGCCTTTGGTCCTGATGGCTACCTGTACATAGGTATGGGCGACGGTGGCAGCGGTGGCGACCCGAATAACCGGGCTCAAAATCCACTTTCCCGGTTGGGTAAAATGCTGAGGATTGATGTGGACAATGGAACTCCGTATGGCATTCCCGCATCCAACCCTTACTTCGGGCAAACTGACACATTACCCGAAATCTGGGCGATGGGAATGCGAAATCCATGGAAGTTCAGCTTCGACGAACTGACCGGCGATATGTGGATTGGCGATGTAGGACAAAATGCCCAGGAAGAAATTGATTTCGAGCCAGCCGGAAGTCCGGGCGGTTCGAACTGGGGCTGGCGCTGCTACGAGGGTTTGAATGCATATAATCTCAGCGGATGCAATGGTTCATCATTCTACGACTTCCCTGTCAAGCAATATTCTCACAGCGCACCCTATAGCTTCTGCTCCATTACCGGTGGTATCGTCTATCGCGGTTCCAAATTCCCGGGTATGTATGGTCACTACTTCTTCACAGACTACTGCGCCAGCACCATATATACCCTGTATCCGGACGGAAATGGCGGATACACTGAAACGAATGTCGACGGAGGTCCGGGATTCGGCAACGTGGCCTTCGGAACCGATGCCAACAGCAACCTTTATCTCGCCAACATTGGCGGAACCATCTACGAGATTGAAGACGACTGTGGAACGTTTGATCCGGTCATTACAGCTTCCGGATTGGAACTGCAGGCTACCGCCGGTACCCAGTATTGGTGGTGGCTGAATGGAACTCAGATACCAGGAACTACTTCCCAGACATTCACGCCGACATCAAGCGGTTTGTACTACGCCACCGTAAGCAACGGTACCTGCACCCGTCAGACCAATTCATTGCAGTGGCTCGTGCAATCCGGAGTGCCCGGTTGTACTTATGCGCAAGCCATCAACTATAACAGTGAGGCTACAGTGGATGACGGCTCCTGCATCCTGCCAGCTCCAGGTTGCACTGACCCCGCCGCAGCCAATTACGACCCTCAGGCGAATACCGACAATGGCTCCTGTCTCTATGGTATCGGTGGTTGTATGGAACCTCTTGCATGCAACTACGACCCGGCCGCTACATACGAGATATGCGGATCATGTGAGTTCTCGACTTGTCAGGGATGCACGCAGAGCTGTGCAGACAATTACGACCCCAATGCTACCATTGACGATGGCTCTTGCACAGGTTGTGAAGTCCAGACCTGTGCCGGAGACCTGAACGGCGATCAGATTGTAGGAACTGCCGACCTGCTGATTTTTGTAGCGAACTACGGACTGTCGTGCGAACCCTGATTCCGGATCAAACGCTCTATAGCATCAAGCGTCGCGTTCTTTTCGAAGCGCGATTTGAATATTTCCAGGGACTGATGTCCGGAACGCTCGAGCCATTGTGGATCATTCAGGCATTTTCTGATGGTGTGTGCGAGGGCCTTGCTGCTTTTGGGTTCGAACAATGCCCCTGCCCTGCCTTGCTCTGTAAGGTCCGGTGTACCGGCCGTCTTGGTGCCAATCACAGGCAAGCCATATGACATAGCTTCGATGGTGACCATGCCGAAAGTTTCCGCATAGCTGGCCATGACAAACACATCAGTGCTCATGAAAAATGCCCCTGTGTTTCGGGTGAACGGGCCGAAGTGAATGCGATCAGCGTAAGGACCCTGGTTGGCAATTTTCTTGAGGTCTGCCAGATATTCGTCACCTTCATGAAGGGTTGGTTCTCCCACCATAAGAACATGCAGGTTCTGGAATTCAGGCGCTACTTGCATGAAAGCCTCGAGCAATTCTCGCTGGCCTTTCAGCGGATCCATCCTTCCCAGAAGCCCTAAAACCATGGCATTTTCAGGAATCTCGTATGTTTTTCTCGCATCAGATCTGCTCAAACCGGTAGCAGGAAGTGGCGTTCCGAGAGGAATGACGTGAATCCTGGAGTGTGGAAATCTCGTCATACTGCGCACCTGATCAGCCAGGTAT
>JBEAZL010000169.1:0-7112 GCA_041170085.1 Bacteroidota bacterium | reverse complement strand
GCAGCATATATTCTGACGAAGAATGACGCATCTGAGCAACAGAAGACAATCCTTAGAACCCATGCTCAGTAAGGTGCAACAAAATCAGGTTGTGCTGGTGAACGATTCCGATGAAGAGTTGGGAGTCATGGATAAGCTTGCTGCCCATGAGGAGGGTGTGTTGCACAGGGCATTTTCAGTTTTTGTGTTCAACCGTCGCGGCGAATTGCTCATTCATCAGAGGGCTCTGGATAAATACCACAGCGGTGGTCTCTGGACAAATACATGCTGCTCACATCCCGGACCGGGCGAGCGCGTCAAGAATGCAGCCCAACGTAGACTGCTCGAAGAAATGGGCTTTACTACTCCGCTGGTGAAGGCCTTCGATTTTGTTTACCGTGCTGAATTTGGAAACGGGCTCATAGAACATGAGTTTGACCATGTTTTCATCGGACACGCTGATGTAGATCCAAATCCGGTGCCTGAGGAAGTAGCGGACTGGAAATATGTTTCGCGAAGGAATTTGAAGTTGTGGATGGAACAATCTCCTGAGGATTTTACAGCGTGGTTCCGGCTGTCTGTAGATTACGTTTATGAATGGCTCGAAGAGAGCGAACCAGAGAAGAAACTTACTTTTGTACGAGCATGATTGGATTATTAATAACACTGGGGGTATTCATCCTGATGGAAGGGGTAACGTGGTGTACCCATAAATACGTGATGCACGGATTCATGTGGTATTTCCATGATGACCACCACAATCCGGAGCATAAGCCCTTCGAGCGCAATGACTTCTTTTTTGTCATTTTCGCCGTGCCGAGTTTTCTGCTCATGCTTTTCGGTGCAAAGGCCGGATTCGATTTTCGTTTTTTCATAGGCCTCGGAATCATGGCCTATGGCACAGCCTATTTTTTGGTGCACGATGTGCTGATACACCAGCGCTTCAAGTGGTTTACCCGCACAGACAATATCTATTTCCGGGCATTGAGAAAGGCCCATAAAGTTCACCACAAGCACCTGGGCAAAGAAGACGGTGAGTGTTTTGGAATGCTCTTCGTGCCCATGAAGTACTTTGTTGAAGCGGCCAATTACCGCAGGAATCTGAAGCGTGCCTGACATGGAGTCGTGGTATTACCTGCTGGTTAACGCATCTTGTATTCTGGTCCCTTTCCTGGCCACGTTTCATCCGAAATTTCCTGAAACCAAAAGGTTCTATAAGAGGCTCGTCTTCGCTATTCCCGGGATGATGGCTCTGTTCATTCCATGGGATGCCATATTTACCGCGCAGGGTGTGTGGGCATTCAATCCGAATTATGTGGTGGGGGAATATCTGGCGGGATTGCCGCTTGAAGAATGGCTGTTCTTCGTCTGTATACCATTCGCATGCTTGTTCACTTATGAATGTCTGCGTGTGTTCTTTCCAAACCTCGAGGCAGGAACAGGGACTCACAGGATCTCTCTGATTCTGGGCCTTCTTTTTACAGTCGTTGCCGTGATATTTTACGACCGGGCGTATACCTTTTGGTCACATATGCTTTGTGCGGTAATGTTGTATCTCCAGGCATTCGTGATCAGGGGACCATACATGGCGAGATATTATCTCATGTATGTCATGATATTCCCGGCGTTTATTGCTTCCAACGGAGTGCTGACGGGACTGAAATTCTGGAAGTATCCCCTCGTGCACAGCAATCCTCAGTTGGTCACTGACCAGATTGTATGGTATAACAATGCAGAGAATCTGGGCATCAGGATATTCTCGGTGCCCATGGACGATGTTTCCTACGGCATGCTGATGCTGCTTCTATCAATCACCATTTTCGAAGGGGTGAAAAAAAAGATCCCGCACTAAGGCGGGATCCTTCAAATTATTTGAGGCTGTAAATTACTGTTTCACCACACGCTTAATGCTACAGCCCATCGGACGTGTATCATTGGGTGAAATTTCTTTTCCTGCGGCAAGATTGTTCAGTGCATCAGAAGCATAGTTCTGCTTTGCCTGTGAGGGATTAGCGCTGGTTTCATCGATGGCACCGCGGTAAACGAGTTTTCCGTTCTTGTCAAAGAGGAAGACATGAGGTGTGGTGCGTGCACCAAAGGCATCAGCCAGTTCTGAATTTGAATCCAGCAGGTAGTTTACATGGTGAAAACCATGATCCTGAGCCCTCTTCTTCATGTCATCGAGGTTATCTCCTTTCTCGCGCTTAGCCTCGTTGCTGTTCACGAGGGCCATGCCGATCTTATTGATTTCGCACACCTTGCGGAGCTCAGCATACTTGATTTCCCAGCCTTCGCTGTCGTCGGAGCCAACAACGAACGGACATGTATTACAAGAAAAAATAACGAGAAGACCGTTCTCTTTCTTGATGTCGTTCAGGCTCAGTGATGTGCCTCCGATGTCCTGCATTTTCACGTCCCCTTTAGGGAGCTTGGCGCCGATAGCGAGTGTTTCAGTATCGGCAGGAAGGGTAAAAGCAAAGATGGTAGCCAGAGCCAGCAGTGCCATTGGAATGTAGAATCTTGTTTTCATGGGTTCAATGTTTCTTGTTATCAATATTACGAAACAAGAATTTATCCGACCGGTTCATTTTGTTAAATGATCATGCAGACTGCAGGGGCTCAGGATTACTGATTCGCGTGGCCTGTGAATAAACCAAAAAATGTCGTCCCGCCTGTGACAAAATCAAAAAAGGTCGTCCCGCCTGAAGTCAAACCAAAAAGGTCGTCCCGTTGGACGACCTTTCATGGAATAAATGAAAACAATTAAACTATCTAATATCTCTACATGAGAACTTACAAGAGGTTTGTACGCGACTCGGCAGAATAAAGTTTCAGAAAATTTTAAGCGACTGAAAATGAAAGACTCTACTCGATCAATCCTTCTTTAATGGCGAAACGCACCATGCCGGCTACATTGTGGATGCCCAGCTTTTGCATGAGGTTGGTACGATGAGTATCCACGGTCCGGTGAGAAATAAAGAGTTTATCTCCTATTTCTTTGTTCGACATTCCTTCAGCGATGTACTTCAGGATTTCGATTTCTCTTTCTGTAAGTTCCGCTGTGAGTCCGCTCCTTTTTTCAGGGGCATCAGGGGCCAGCAATTTTGTATGGGCATCAGCAGAAAGGAAATGTTCACCAGACATCACGCGCCCAAAGGCTGAGAGCAATTCGTCACGTGAGCAGTTTTTCAGCAGGTAGCCATCTGCGCCGTTGTCGAGAGCCGCACGGATCATGGCTTTTTCGTCGTGCATGGTAAGCATGACCACCTTGATGGCAGGCCATTGTTTTTTAATCCTGGCCAGAACCTTGAGTCCGTTTTCGCCAGGCATATCAATGTCCAGAAGTACGAGGTCAATTTTGAGAAGGCCGAGTATCTGAATCGCCTCATCACCACTGTGGGCTTCACCCTTCAGATCAACGCCGCTCTGGTCCGAAAGCAATGCTTTCAGGCCATCTATGACGATCTGGTGGTCATCAACAATAAGTAGGTTCAGAGACACGATACAGGGTTCTTCAGAGGGTGTAAAATTACACCGCTGTATACGTTCCCTGAAACTAAATAGTTATTCTACAGGAATCCTGATGGTGGCCACAGTACCGCTGCCCGGACTCGGTTCCAGCGTAATGTTACCATTGACGGTATCTATTCTGCTCTTCATATTCCTCAGGCCGATGCCACCTCCCGCAGCTCCGGATATCCCTTTTCCGTTGTCTTCTACTATAAGAACGAGATGGCCTTTATGAACCAGCACCTGAACCACGACTTCGGTGGCCTGACTATGTCGGATGATATTGCTGATCAGTTCCTGACAAATCCGGTAAACACCCAGCTCTATGCGTTCATTGAACCTGCGTCCTTCGGCTTTGTAATGTTCGAAGGTGTATTTAACAGATGTCACACCAAGGCTTTTTTCCAGCATGTCGGAAATGGCCGGAATGAGTCCGTTTTCCTGGAGCGACCGCGGCATCATCTGATGCGAAAGCGTGCGGACTTCAGTGGCAGTTTCGTCGAGAACAGTGGTGAGGCGTTTCAGAAGATCCCGTTCGCTCTGTTGCTGATCGCTGAGACCGCTTTTCAAGGCTTCCCAGCCCATTTTCAGACCACTGAGCCGCTGACCAATACCATCGTGCAAATCGCGGGCAATGCGTTTTCGTTCCTCTTCTGTGGCGTCGAATACAGCTTTCAAACCCGCTTCGCGCTCCGCAATGATGGCCTGGTCTTTTTCATGTTGTGCCTTTCTTCTCTGAATCTGCAGCCTGAACATGAGCACGCCAGCTACCAGGACAAGCAGGGTAATTGCACCGAATATGTATAGTTTTCTTCTCGCGGCGAGTTCGTCCAGCTCTGCGATTTCCAGATTTTTTTCCGACAATTGATATTTCTTCTCGAGTTCGATGATGGTCCGGGAATTTTGCTCATTAAGCAGGCTGTCTGACAATAGCTTAGCCTCCCGGCCGGCTTCGAGGGCCTCGCGGTACATAGCGAGCTGCTCAAAGCAAATGCTCAATTGTTCAAGGTTGTATTGTTTTTGATAAGGGTATTGCAGGCTGTCACATCCCTGATTCGAGAGTTGGTACCAACGGATAGCTTCCTGGTGCTGTCCGATTGTCCGGTAGTAATCTCCGTAAAAAGTCAGGTTCTCGATGATTCCGAAGCTGTCTTTATGCCTCACTCTGATTCCGTAAGCTCTGTCGAGATAGGGTATCGCTTCTTCCGCATCATTGCGGAGCAAATGAGCAAAGGCTATTTTATTGAGAGAGAATGGGAGACCAATACTGTCACTTGCATCCTCTTTCATATGAAGTGATTTTTGATAGAAGACCAGGGCACTGTCAATGTCCCCCCTCATTTCATAGAGCACTCCAAAATTGTCGTAGGCACCTATCAGCATTCCATCCGCCTGAAGAGACTCAAGTCCGGAGATACCTTTCCTCATATACCGAAAGGCCTCCTGCAGATTGCGCCTTTTCATCTGATAACCATGCATACAATACATGTTGAAGAGCCGGTCTCTTGTGCCTATGGACTCGTACAACCGCATAGCTTCCAGATTGTAGAAAGTGGCGGTGTCGTACGTCCCTCGCAGATAGGAAATCAGTCCGATGAGTTCACAGCTTTTTGCTTCTCCTTCAGTGTAGGCTAACTGACGTGAGAGAGTGTGAGCTTTTCGAAAGTGGACATCCGATGACTGGAAATCTGCCACCATAGCATCGTAGGGTACAGCCAGTATGGTGTCTATGTATGCCTTCCCCGGCAGCTCTTTCTCTTCGGGCAGGCGCTCAAAATAGCCCTGAGCCTTGGCGGCAGGGTCGAGAAGGCAAATGAGCTTCCCAAGAAGTATGAACCGGACAATTGAATGCATGATGAATAGCCTTGCGAAGAAAGCACAAGACCGACAATGAGGGGTACGGTTAATACCGTATTCTTGCGGTTATTAAGGTCAATTAGGTGAGGTTCAGGTCTGAAGCAAACAAGAAAAACCGGCTTTGGGAGGCTCTTCCTGCGGCGGGCATTTCAGTTCTTTTCACCTGTGTTGTTGCTTACTTATCCCTCACCAACCACAATCTGTTCAGGACATACGCGCTTGACCTTGGGGTTTTCAACCATGCCTTGTATCAGATTAGTCATTTTCATCAACCCGTTTTCAGTCTGGGTCTGGATGGAAAGGTTGTTCCGTTCTTATCGGATCATTTTTCGCCTTTGGTGTATGTCCTGGCGTGGCCATTTCCATGGTTTGGTAGCTCATGGCTGTTATGGGTTCAGATTCTTCTGGTGCCAATATTTTGTTTTTACGCGTGGCGTCTTGCTGTCAGGGAAGGCATTTCACCCCTCCTGAGCTGGATGGTTCCGGCGCTTGGAATGGTTGGTTGGATGGTCTATGCGGCATTTGGTTTTGACTTTCACATGAATGTTCTGGCTGCTATGCTCGTGATTCCGATGTGGTACTGCTTCAAGTTCAAAAGGTGGTTTTTAGGTCTCATATTCTGGCTTGTCATTTTGCTCTCCAAGGAGAATATGGCCTTGTGGCTCACATTCATCACATCAGCTCTTCTGATTTTTGAAAAGACGTCTTTTTCCAAACGACAGACGCGATGGCTCTATGTTCTCAGCATTTTGTCGCTCATCTATTTTGTTGTTGTTGTCATGATGGTCATGCCGGCGCTTCATCCCGATTCACGCAATGTGCAACTTGCAAAGTATGTAGGATCCGAAGGCGGACTCATGGGGGTGGCGAAGTATTGTCTTCAAGATCCGGTGAGGGCGTTCAAGTTGTTTGTGATGACAGAGGAGGGAAGATTATCTGAAGACAAGCTGGCTTTTCTTGAGATGATTTTGCTGTCAGGTGGTTTGCTTTTTTTCTTCTCCCCCAGAGTTTTGTGGATGGCAATGCCGCTGCTTGCACAGAAAGTCCTGAGCGTGAATCCGGGTTTCTGGGGCATCGAGGCCCAGTATAGCATCGAATTTATGCCCTTGATTGTATTGGCGTCCATAGATGCTTTCAGGACCCATAAGCTTGCGATACAATTTGTCGGATTGTCGACGGGAATGTTGGTATCGGCTTTTGCGTGTATTTCAGTGTACATGCCGGAGAGTAACCGTGCCGATATTTTTTCCAGTTCGTTTACACGCAGTGCTATGGATATTGAGGCGTTAGAAGCCGAGTTGGCAAATGTGCCCGGTGGACTGTCTTTGTGCACCAATGCTTGTCTTGGGCCGCGGCTGTGTGAAAGGGATCTTATTTATCATTTCCCGTTCACTGATGCGGCCGATGCATTGGTGCTGATGAAAAAGGACTACAGCACATACCCTTTGAATTCAGACGAATACAAGAACTTTCTGGATGGTATGCAAAACTCTTCGGAGTGGAGCAAGGTCTTTGACGGGAAGGAAATATTGATTTATCAACGAAAGGGAATTACACCTTGACCAGTTTAAGCTGTATGGCCCTGACTATTAATCCTGACCTGTTCTGTACTTTGAGTTTCTGGAAAAGAACAGCTCTGTGATATTCTATGGTTTTGATCATCACATTCATTTTCTCCGCAATTTCTTTGTAACTCATATCAGAACAGCAGTGTTCAAGGAATTCCAGTTCTCTGGCTGTTAGTTTTTCTGTGCCCGTGCTGCTAA
>JBEAZL010000168.1:0-4274 GCA_041170085.1 Bacteroidota bacterium | reverse complement strand
GGTATCGGGATTCAGGTTGATACCACAGGTACAACCGACTATGCACTCGAGCTCTCCAATACAAAGATTGACAATATGAGCGGCATCGGTCTGTTCTGTCAGGGAGCAAGCGTGCGCGGATACAATAACCTGATTACCGACTGTGCGCAGAGTTGCGGAGCCTTCACCATTGGCGGAAAATACCGCATGGATCATTGCACATTTGCCAACTACTGGAACTCGAGCCCCCGCACAGCACCCACATTCTACGTGAATAACTACTACGAATCGGTGAATCAGCAACTGATTGTCAGACCGCTTGAACAAGCCGAATTCAGAAACTGCATTATGTATGGCAGCAATGCTCCGCTCAGCGATTTCGATGAGTTCATTATCGACCTGGAAGACGAAGATGCCCAGAGTTATTTCTTCTCTTATTGCCTGCTCGACTCAGAAATAGATGTGGATGATGACTTACTTCACTACGAGCAAATCAGAAAACAATCTCCGTTTTTTGTTGACCCCGGAGCAGGAGATTTTCATGTGCCCTCGAATGCAGATACACGCATGGATGGCAATCCGGCCGGTTCATTGCCCGGTACCACATTCGACCTCGACAATCAGTTCAGGGAGAATCTGCTCTACGTAAAAGGCTGCTATCGCAAGAACACCAATTAGAGGTATTCTTCGCGACATTTGCGTCAAAGACATCATGTTTATGAAATCCGGCAAAGGTGTGTGGCTCACGGTTCTTGTGGCATCCATGGGCTACTTTGTTGACATTTTTGATCTTCAGCTGTTCAATATAGTCAGCAAGGACAGCCTGCGCGGAATAGGGATCACAGATCCTGAAGTAATTGCGCGTTACGACTACATTCTGTTCCTGTGGCAGATGGCAGGGATGCTCGTGGGAGGTATACTCTGGGGTGTTTTGGGAGACCGCAAAGGAAGAAAGAGCATCCTTTTCGGATCCATCATCATGTATTCGGTTGCCAATATCGCGAACGCTTTTGTGGTAGATCTCGAACAATACTCGATGGTTCGGTTTATTGCAGGTCTTGGACTTGCCGGAGAGCTTGGTGCGGCCATCACTCTCGTCTCCGAGATCATGCACAAAGAGAAACGAGGATACGGAACCATGGCCATTGTGACTATGGGAGCCCTTGGTGCCGTGGCGGCCGTTCAATTGCGCAAAGCCAATTTCGAAATTGCCGGACTGGCTAACTGGCAGGTCATGTACATCATTGGTGGCGTGCTGGGTCTCATGCTTCTTGCCCTGAGGATGGGAACTTTCGAAAGTGGTATGTTCGACGAGATTAAAAAGAAGCAAGTGAGCAAAGGCAACTTCTTTATCCTTTTCAATAACCGCAGAAGATTTCTGAAGTATCTGGCCTGCATTCTCATTGGTCTTCCCGTCTGGTACACGATTGGAGTACTCGTGAAATTCTCGGAAAAAATCGCGGCAGATATCGGAGTAATCGGCGGACAGGTCAGTGTGGGAGATTGTATCATGTATGCCTATGTGGGTTTGTCTGCGGGCGATCTGCTTAGCGGTCTGCTCAGCCAGATGTTCAGAAGCAGAAAGAAAATCGTCATGTTCTATCTGATAGCATGTGCCGCCGTAGTGGCAGCATTCCTGTTCATGCATGGAATGAATGTGAGCACGTTCTATATGTTTTGCTTCCTTCTCGGCACAGCCAGCGGATACTGGGCATTGTTTGTCACCATGGCTTCAGAACAATTCGGAACCAACATCAGGGCAACAGTCACTACCACCGTGCCCAACTTTGTCAGAGGGGCCAACCTTCCTATTATCTGGACCTTTGTGGCATTGGCAGGTACATGGGGCAACATCGGTTCAGCATTGATCGTGGGGGGCATCTGTATCGGCCTTGCGATCATAGCACTCATCAGCCTGCCTGAAACTTTTGGCAAGGACCTCGACTACGCTGAAATTTCCTGACCGCAGGCAATTATTTGCCGACCTTCGTTGTCATAGTCCTGAAACCAAAACCTGTGGGGTATGAAGCGAATAGTACTTTCCATCCTTTCCACAATTCTGCTTCTTTGCAGTAATTCATCATACGCAACTCACATCGTTGGCGGTGACATTCATTACGAATGTCTCGGCGGGAACCAATACCTGATTGTGCTCAAAGTTTATCGGGACTGCATCAATGGAATCAGCGGATTTGATGATCCCGCAAGCGTAGGTATCTATAACAACCAGGGACAGCTGGTTCTCAATGTGGAGATACCCCTGACACAGGCTGTCATCACAGAATTGCCGCTTGACACAGGCGATCCTTGTCTCGACCCCCCAACAGGTATTTGCGTGGAAGAATGTGTGTATCAGGAAACCGTTACGCTCACAGTACCTGCGGGTGGACTTCATCTCGCCTACCAGCGTTGTTGCCGCAATACAAGCATTGACAACTGTGCCAGCAACGATGATATCGGAATGACCATCATTACTCAGATTCCGGATCCTTCACTGGGAGTATGCAATTCCAATCCCGCTTTCAACAGTTTTCCTCCAGTATTCATCTGTCTGAACGAACAACTCAATTTTGATCACGGAGCAACTGATCTGGATGGAGATTCATTGGTGTATGAATTCTGTAATCCTCTTCTGACCAATGTTCCCGGTAACTACATCAATCCACCAGGAGCACCGCCCTATCCCGAATTAACTTTTTACCCTCAGTACAGTTACGACTATCCGATCGATTCGGATCCGGCATTTGCCATTGATCCACAAACCGGACTGCTCACCGGGACCCCGACACAGTTAGGGCAGTATGTCGTGGGTATTTGCGTGAAGGAATACAGGAATGGTGAATTGCTCAGTGTAACCAACAGAGATTTCCAGTTCAATATCGCAGTATGCAGTCAGGATATCGTGGCCGATATCGATGAACCCGGACCATGCAACGGACTGACTATTCAGTTCGAAAATGGCTCTCAGGGTGGCGAGACATTTTCATGGGACTTTGGAGTGGATGGAATTGACACCGATATCTCAGAGGAATTTGAGCCTTCCTATACTTATGAGGAGCCAGGCGTTTATGAAGTAGTTCTTGTGGTCAACCCCGGATTTCAATGTGCTGATACCATGGTGAGCACCTTACCCGTGTTCGATCCGATTTTACCCGAAATCATTACGGAAGGTCCAGTTTGCGAGAATGGAGGCTGGCAATTTGAAATCAGTGCTGCAGGAGCCATTGACCAGGCCACAGACTTTGAATGGGACTTCAATGGCGGTGATCCGGAATCTGTTTCTGGTCAGGGACCATGGCAGGTCATCTATTCGAATGGAGGCCAGAATACGATCGAACTTTATGCGTCTAACGCCTATTGCGGAGGTGAAGCCTTTGCATCCGTTGAAGTGCCGGCCATTCCACAATCATTGCCTATTCCCCAGTCGCAGTTCTGCGAAGGGCTCACGGTGACATTTACTGCGAACGAAGGAGGGGCCACTATATATCAGTGGAACCCCGGTGACGGAAGTGCTCCGGTTACCACTACAACTCCTGAATACACCTATACCTACGCTGATTATGGCACTTATACCATGACATTGACTGTGGATCCTTCCGGAGAATGTGCAGATGAGACCTCAGTCCAGATTGTAGTTCTGCCTCCCAATCCGATTACTGGCGGAATAACCATTTCAGAACCAGATATATGCGACACCATTCCTACACTTCAGGCAGTATGGAACGGTGAAGGTGCTACCAGCATCAACTGGAACTTTGGCGATGGCGGAACGTCTTCAGAGAACAACACAAGCTATGTATATGATTCTCCGGGCACATACACCGTGGTTCTGGAAGCCTATAATGAAATCTGTGATGTGACTGAGCAATTCACTGCGGAGGTTCAGGTAGGACTTGGCCCCATAGTGACTGAACTCATTATACCCAATGTTTTCACGCCCAATAACGACAACAAGAACAGACTCTTCAGAGTAGCTTATGCCATGGAAGAGGAAGTGCTGCCAGAGGGACGCAACTTCTTTGACTACTTATCCATGTATCGTTTGCTGATTTACAACCGATGGGGTAACCTCGTCTACGACTCTGATGTGGACGGCTTGCAGGGTTGGGAAGGTGGCGACAACCGGGACGACACAGAAAGCACATTCTACTTCATACTGGAGTACCAGAGAAAATGTCTGGACGAAGCCCCGATTCGTCGCGAAGGACACCTCACCCTGTTGAGAAAGTAGATCACAGGTCAGGGCGACGACGTCTGAATTAGTATGAGATATGGCGGAAGCAGGGCATTTTAGC
>JBEAZL010000167.1:0-3107 GCA_041170085.1 Bacteroidota bacterium | reverse complement strand
TGTCGAATTCTGCCGCTTCTGAAATGGCAAACCACCGGTCAGGGAGAACAACGACCTGCACGGGATCGTACAGATTGCGGTCAATATGATTCATGATCATGGACGCACTTCTCATGGATATCACGGATTCCCCGCTGTATCCTCCGCAAACGACGGCGATTTTCTTCATAGGTCAAAGATGACAAATTGGTTCCTCACGGATTTTCAGGCTGTCCAATATTTTCGACTGGTATATGTTGAAGGACTGATGATATTTATGGGTTAAACTTGCAACCACATCAAAATTGATCCGGATACATGAAAAAACTGATTTCCCTTATGGCCATTGCAGTTGTTCTGACTGCAGGTGCTCAGGATAATCCATACAAATTCACTGACGTGAAATCCATTGCCCGTGGAGAAACTGAAGATCAATGTGCCACAGGAACATGCTGGAGCTTTGCCACCGTTTCTTTTCTGGAAGCAGAGCTGATCCGCATGGGAAAGGGCAATATAGACCTCAGCGAGATGTACAATGTGCGCATGACCTATCCGAAGAAGGCAGCAGACTATGTGCGTTATCAGGGCAAGAACCAGTTTGGTCCCGGAGCGCTGGCGCATGATGCCATCAATGTGATGGCTGAGTATGGCATCGTTCCGGAGTCGGCCTATACGGGTCTGGAAAAAGGCGTTACAGAGCACGATCATGGCGGTCTCGATGCTCTGCTTGAATCTACACTGAAAACAGCGCTCGAGAAGAAGTTGGTGGAGCAGGGACAGGAATGGAAGAAGGCCATAGAGGGTATACTGGATGCATATCTCGGTCGCGTACCAAAGGAGTTTGAGTATAGCGGGAAAACATATACACCTGCATCATTCAGGGATGCCATGGGTCTGAAGGCTTCAGACTACGTGAGCATCACGTCATTTACCCATCATCCTTATTACACGCAGTTTGTGCTTGAGGTTCCCGATAATTTCTCGCACGGGATGTTCTTTAATGTTCAGCTCGATGAACTGACTTCAATCACGGAAGCTGCCATTGCCAATGGATACTCTGTTGCCTGGGATGCTGATGTGAGCGAGAAGACATTTTCTTTCAGAAACGCCATGGCCATCATGCCTTCTGATGATGTGAAGCCCGAGGATTATTTTAAAAAGATTGTGGCAGAGAAGCATGTGACTGCCGATCAGAGGCAGGAGGCCTTTGAAACCCTGAAGACGACAGACGATCACCTGATGCACATTACCGGAACCGCTACAGATCAGAACGGAACCAAATATTTCACCGTCAAGAATTCGTGGGGAAAGAACAACCCCAGCGGTGGATATCAGTATGTATCATACGATTACTTCAGGGCGAAGACAGTAGCCATTCTCCTTCACCGTAACGCGGTTCCGCAGGACATCCGCAAGAAAACCGGAATCTGATTGAAGCTGCCATTTTTCAGACGCAGGCAGGACGACCAGCCTGAACCCAAAAAGAGATCCATCGGAAGGCGCATCTGGCGTTTTGCGTGGAAGAGTGTGATGTGGTTTTTCATCATCACCATCTCGTGGGTAATTCTTTACCGCTGGGTGAACCCTCCGGTTACCATGCTCCAGGTACAGCAATGGTTTGCTTGTGATGAGGGTTGCACATTCCACAAGGAGTGGGTGGATATAGAGGACATCAGTCTGAATATGCGTCTGGCCGTGGTGGCTTCTGAGGATAACAATTTCATGAAGCACAACGGTATTGACTGGGGTGCAGTCGAGAAGGCGAGAAAGTACAATGAGACCATCGGGGCGAAGAAGGGAAAGAAGAGAGGGGCAAGCACCATCACTATGCAAACGGCAAAGAATGTGTTCCTCTGGCCATCGCGCAATTTCATCCGAAAGGGTCTCGAGGTGTACTTCACTTATCTGATTGAATTCTTCTGGTCTAAGGACAGAATTATGGAGGTCTACCTGAATGTGATTGAAACGGGTGTCGCCAAATTTGGAGTAGAGGCAGCAGCCCAGGATTATTTTGGAACAACTGCGGCAAAGCTCACACGTGCTCAGGCAGCCTTGATCGCTGGCGCATTGCCAAACCCAAGGAAGTTCAATCCCGGAAAGCCATCAAAATATCTTGCCGGACGACGGGATAAGATCGTTCACGTCATGAACATGATCGGGAATTCATACTTCGAGCGATACGGATCTGACGTTCCCGGAGAAGTTCGTGAAAAGGAAGAACGTCAGCTTGAAGAAAAGCTGAAGACATTGAAAGAAGAGGATCTGCCAGTGGTACTTGAAGACGATAACACAACCAACACCGCTGAACCTTCGCCGGAAAAAACTCAGGAACCAGAGCAGATTGAATCCGATCCGGCACCCGCGGACTCAACCAGCGGAGGCTGAGAAAGAGCGATCAGAAATACACTCCTGCCCGGATAATCGGGTTCTGATATGGCGACCATGGGTCTTCGATAATATCCCATAGCACACTTACGCTGAATCCCAATCCCTCTGCATTAGTGCGGTAACCTCCGCCAACCATGCCAATGGGTATCCAGCGACGTTCGATCTTACCAAATTCTTCTACTTCGCGGTTGATCATTTCATACTCGACATGAGCGAAGAAATTATCTGCAATCAGGTATCGGGTAAACACACTGCCTCCATAAAAAGAGGTGGAGAAGAAAGGGTCGCGGTAATAAATGTAGTTTGCTCCGATTCCCGGAATCAGCCGGTCCGTTAACCTATAGCCCACCTGAGGAGCGACCTGCACGAAGGTTACAGTGCCAAAGCTTAGCCCCAGGCCACCGCTGAAGTACAACCTGTCGGCAAATGACTTGCCGGATGCCTTGGGTTTCTTCTCGCTGCCGGCGTAGTCTTCTTCAGTCTTTTGTGCTATAGCTGATTGCAACGCACACATGAGTATGATGAGAAAAAATGATTTCTGAACAGACAATGATTTGAATATTGACATATCAATAAACTGATTAGCGCTGAATCACAAAAGTCGAGCTGATACTGAAATCTTCTCCTGTAACTACAGCTGTGTATGTTCCCGGCGCAAATTGTGTACCATCTGTGAGCACCCGGTTGCGGCCTGCCGGCAGGATTCCTTTATAAACGCTTCCTGCCAACTGACCGTTGGA
>JBEAZL010000166.1:0-7037 GCA_041170085.1 Bacteroidota bacterium | reverse complement strand
TGAAGAAGAGAAGTCTGATGCTGCATACCAATGAAAATCCCGGGCAGTGCGTTCAGAAGGAGGATGAATACAAGTGTTGAGGCAAACGATTTCCAGTGTGCTCTGTAAAGCATGTAGGGCAACATGACCAGAGGCAGAATCTTAATGTCAATTGCCAGTGCAATGCAAAAGCCTGCCATGAGCATTCTTCCATTCTGCAGAAAACGAAAACCCTCTGTTGTCAGCCACAGAATCAGAATGGTGGCCTGGCCAAGATGTATATTGGATTTGATGAAACGGAATACCAAAGCAAGCATAATCAAAACAAGAAATGGCTTCAGCTTCTCTCTTATCAAAGATGACGGAATGATTTCTCTGAAGATCGTCACCAGCCTGCAGAGCATCCAAACCTGAAACGCAATCCATATAGCCTTGGCAATGACAACCGGAATCCACGTCAATGGAGTCAGCAGTATGGCAAATAAGGTGTTGTAATAGAAATGGTAGCCATCGAAATAGCTAAGAGAGTATATGTCGTCACCCTTCCAGAGAGCCCGTGATGCCTGAAGAAAAATGTCAAAGTCATTTCTTCCTTGTGTTTCCGTGAATGCAAAAAGAAGGAACAACAGAACCCAAAATATTGAGCTGAAACCTGGATTCTGTATGGCCTTTTTTAGGTGTAACATGTCGTCTTGCGCAAATGCTCCCATCTGTCTCAATTGAACAAATGCGTGTTTAAACATAGGGACTTTCAGGGTTTCATCTGTCGATCACCTCGGTAGCTTCGCTACATGATGAAAAGAATCCTGTATATCCTGCTCATTGTCGGTGCCATAGGTTCAATAGTGTATGTCTACCTCAAGCTTGGGGCAGGCTCCTCTGACATCGGTGATGGCTGGGATCTTGTTCCGGATAAGGCTTCTGTTGTCATTTCGTTGAAATGTGGTTCCGAAGGAACGGCAGGCAGAGAATGGCTGAACGGTTATCAGCGAACCGATGATGATCTTGGATTTCCCGCTCTTTTGGGAGGTTTGAACTCGATGCTGCGACGGATAGATTCATTGAGTTCAGCCGGTGGAGAATGGAACAAGTTTCTGAATGAAAGGCGCCTGTTAGCATACAACAGATCTGCCGTCTCAGCAGAATCATGGGTCCTTATTATTCCTGATGGTTCCGGCAAAGAATCTGAATTTTCTCAAAGAATGTCTGACCTGACAGGTCCGTCTGTCGTGCAATCAGAGCTTGCAGGACTCGAAGTCTTCAGTTCAGGGTCAGCGGGTCTTTCTGTTACCCGAATCGGAAATTGCTATGTCATGTCGACTTCCTCATCTGCTCTTGAAGATGCCATCAGGAACGGAGAGAGGGATGATGATCAGCTTGCCGCACGTACCTTGAAAAGGGCAAGACAGCAAGTTGCAGTGGATTCTCAGGTACAGATGTTTTTCAGGGACGACAATGATTGGTGGCATCTGGATCTGGTGAACGTCGAGGGAGCATATCAATTGGCGGGTTTCGTTCATATTTCAGACTCTACGTCAAATCTGGTTTCATTCACCGGTTCCGGCAGTCAGCCGGGCGTTCTTCCCCTTATCCCGGATCATACCGAGCTCTTTGAAGTGCGGAACTACGCCAACTTCGAAGAGGGATGGAATATGGCCGGAGCAGTCACTTCAGGAACAAACGAAGAAGCCTACTGGAGCAGAGCCTGGGGCGATATAGGTGATTCATGTGCCTGTGATCTGAATGAGGCTGTTCTCAATTGGAGGGCAGGTGAGTGGGGTAGCTTCATGGTTCCCTTCGACGGTACTGCCTATAGCATCGATTTCATCAAATCGACGAATGACGCCAATGCCCTTCAAATGCTGAGGCCCGTTCTGGGTCCTGATTCTCTCATGGAGTCCGGCTATGCCATCCATTCGGTGAAATATCCGGAGGCTTTTCAAAGAAATGCCAAGAGGTATTTCAATAATCACGCAGCCTATATCCTCGTCTATGGAGGTTATGTTTTCCTCTCGGCTGAAAGAGATGCTCTCGCAGGACTTATCAAGGCGATTGTTGCCAGAGACACATGGGAGGGAATGGCTCTATGGCAGGATGCTTTCCAGAAGCTGGGCGACCAAAGCGGACAATTGTATTTTCAGGATATGTACAGTATCTCGCTGCTTCCTGAATCGTTCGTGAATTGTTTTGGCAGCGCAAGACCAATTATCGCATCGATCTCCAGAATGAAGCAGGACTTGTTCCGGGCAAATGTGTTGCTTGGTGCAAGCTCACAGAGTGCTTCAGGTCAAACTGGTGATTCCGGACAGGGCGATAAATGGACGGTTAGACTGGGAAACAGAATACGCCGAGCCCCTCAGCTGGTTAAAAACCACAAGTCAGGTGGTTTTGATGTCGTGGTTCAGACTGAAGATAACTACCTGAGGTGCATTGATGCGAGTGGAACCGAACTATGGTCTCATCCATTGGATGGACCGGTCACAGGTGATATTCACCAGATCGATGCATTGCGAAATGAAAAGCTGCAACTTACCCTCGTCGCCGGAAAGAAGTTGTACGTCATCGACAGAAATGGAAATGACCTATCCGGATTTCCGGTTCAGCTTAAGGCTGATCCTGTCACTGGCGTTGAGGTAATAGATTACGACCTCAGTCGCAACTATCGTCTCATGGGCGCATTGGCTGATGGTAGCGTATTCAACTACACAGTCGACGGTACACCTGCAAGTGGATGGGTTCATCAGCCAGGTAGCAAGGTGCAGTCCATCGTGCATTCCAAAGCAGGGAACGATGATGTCATCATCATGTTACATGATGACGGATCTGTGAAATGTTTCAAGCGCAACGGGCAACTCAGGTATGAAGCTAAGGCCCGCTTTGACGTCGGGGCCGGTGATGATGTTTTTTGTCAGGGTGCCTTGAAGCCTGAAGACATTGAGATCTGTGCACTCGACAGAAACTCCGGATTGGTTAGAAAGCGACTCGGATCTGATACTCCGTTACAAAATTCCGATGTTGGATCGGATCCTAACCTGCACATGAAAGTGGCCGATCTCGATGGCGATCGTTCTGGTGAAATTATCTTGTCCTTTTCCAACAGACTGGAGGTGTTCAAAAACAATGCGCAGAGCATCATGCGCTTCGATTCTCCTCAATTGTTAGCAGGACCGGCTTCTTTGGCTATATCAGGAAAGGAAAAGGGATTACTCGTTACCCTTGCAGACGGAAGTATCAAACTCATTGATATATCAGGGAATATCAGGGCAGAGTCAAATGGACAGTCGGTTCTTCCGATGGTAGCCGGTGATCTCGATCTGGACGGATTTGTAGAGTTCATCGGTGCTCGCGGCGATGAATTATACGCACGCAGAATCGATTCTAACTAATCTTCGCCCAATTGGTGCTCCGGCGCTCCATGTCCTTCAAATGTGCAGCAATGGGAGCGTTATCGGGATCCCTCAGTTCCGGGTCTGTGTCGAGCAATTCGATAGCGATTGACCGCGCTGTCGCCAGAATCTGCTGATCCCTGGCAAGGTCTGCAAGTTTCAGGTCAGGAAGCCCGCTTTGCTGCGTTCCCATCAGATCACCGGGACCGCGCAACTGCAGATCGACTTCAGAGATTTCAAAACCGTCATTGGTTCTGCACATGGTTTCAAGTCGCGTCCGGGCTTCAGATGAGAGTTTGTATCCTGTCATGAGAATACAGTAGCTCTTCTCCGCACCTCGCCCTACACGACCTCTGAGCTGATGAAGTTGTGACAGACCAAATCTTTCCGCACTTTCTATGACCATGACCGATGCGTTTGGAACATTCACGCCGACTTCTATAACCGTAGTGGCAACCAGAATGTGTGTGTGCCCTTTGGCAAATTGTTCCATCTCGAATTGCTTGTCCTCAGCCTTCATCCTACCATGTACAATTCCGATGCGGTATTCAGGCAGAGGAAATCTGCGGACCACACTCTCATAACCATCCATGAGGTCTTTATAGTCCAGAGTCTCACTTTCCTCGATCAATGGATATACGATATATATCTGTCGGCCCAGTGAAATTTGCTGCTCGATAAATGCAAATACCTTATTTCTCGATGAATCGCTGTAATGAACAGTTTCAATGGGTTTGCGGCCTGGTGGCATTTCATCAATTACACTCACGTCAAGATCACCATACAATGTCATGGCAAGTGTCCGCGGAATAGGAGTGGCGGTCATAACCAGCACGTGGGGAGGTACTGCAGACTTCTTCCACAAACTGGCGCGTTGCGCCACCCCAAACCTGTGTTGCTCATCAATAATGGCAAGCCCGAGATTATTGAAACGAACAACTGGCTCTATGAGGGCATGCGTACCGATAATGAATTTCAAACTTCCATTTTCAAGTCCTTCGTGAATTTCTCGCCTGTCGGCCCGGCTTGTTGTGCCAGTCAGTAATCTGACCGGAGATATCTTCTCAGGGTGTTTTTCTATTAACGGAGCCAGTATGCTGCTGATTGTTTCTGCATGCTGCTGGGCAAGAATTTCGGTCGGGGCCATCATGCAAACCTGATAGCCATTGTCAATGGCCAGCAGTGCAGCAAGCACAGCTATGATTGTTTTTCCGCTGCCCACATCGCCCTGAACAAGTCGGTTCATGTGCATTCCACGCATAACATCGCTGCGGATTTCACGCATAACCCTTTTCTGGGCTCCGGTTAGCTCAAAGCTCATATGATGCTGGTACAGATCATTGAACAAGTCGCCGACGGCCTCGAATACAACTCCTCTGGTTTCGCGCGTATTGTGAATTTTCAATTTCACAATCTGCAATTGAAGGAATAGTAACTCTTCAAACTTCAGGCGCCTGCGCGCTGCCTCAAGCTTTTCCGCAGAGGAAGGCGCATGCATCTGAAAGTAGGATTCCTCTCTGCCCATGAGTCTGAATTGCTCAAGAATTCTTGAAGGCAGATTTTCTTCAATCATCCCGCTGCATTCAATGCATAGCGTGGACGTGAGTTTGCCAATGGCATTGCTCGACAATCCTTTTGCCGATAGTTTTTCTCCAGTGGAGTACACTGGCTTGAGCGGAGACCCGGTGACCACGCGGGCAGCCTCCTCCGGTTCCATCTCGGGATGTATCAGATTGAACTTTCCTTTGAAAATACTGGGCTTTCCGAATACAACGTAATTGGCTCCCGCCTTCAGCGATTTCCGCAGCCATGGAATACCCTTGAACCACGCAAGTTCTATATCACCTGTTTCATCACGAAGGATGCCGCTCATCCGTTTCTTGGCTCCTCCGCCGGTTTCTTTCAGCGAGATGAGTGTTCCCTTTACCTGCACTGCAACCTGATCGCTCTGTATGTCGCGAATCGTCATCAGCTGCGACTTGTCTACATACCTGAAGGGGAAGTAATTCAACAGATCCCGCCAGGTCCGGATATTGCATTCACTGCGTAAAACTTCCGCGCGCGAAGGACCGACTCCTTTCAGGAATTCAATAGGTGTGTCCAGTACATTGGCTTCTGTATTCACGGGTGATCACGGATTTCAGGGGCAAGTTATGCAGCGCCCTGATTTAATATCCCCGAATGCCAAAATTTGGAATTCTTCAGATAAACATCAGAATCGGATCTTCCAGATAGGCCCGAACATCTGCCAGGAATGCTGCACCAGAGGCACCATCCACGACCCTGTGATCGCAGCTCAGAGTTACCTTCATCACATTGCCGGGTACAACCTGACCGTTTTTAACAACAGGTACTTCCCTGATGGCACCAACGGCAAGTATGCAGGCATCCGGCGGATTGATGATGGCAGTGAATTCTTCAATGCCAAACATTCCGAGATTGGAAATGGTAAAGGTGTTTCCTTCCCAGTCCTGTGGCTGAAGCTTTTTCGCCTTGGCCTTCTCGGCGAAGGTTTTCACTTCTGCATTGATCTCATGAAGTGGTTTTGTATCGGCAAAGCGTACAACAGGAACAAGCAGACCTTCGTCTACAGCAACTGCCACACCGATGTGAACATGCTGGTTATAGCGTATGGTATCGCCCAGCCAGGAAGAGTTGACCTTGGGATGTTTTTTCAGTGACAGTGCGCATGCACGGATCACCATATCATTGAAGGAGACTTTGGCGCCGGTATTATCGATAATCGCCTTTCTTGCATCCATGGCTTTGGCCATGTCGATCTCAATGGTCAGATAAAAATGCGGAGCGCTGAATTTGCTTTCGGCGAGTCGGCGCGCAATGGTCTTGCGCATCTGAGACACGTTCTCCTCGTAGTATGATTCAATCTGAACGGAGGCGCGGGATGCAACTCCGAAAGACGCTGATTCTATATCTCTTTTCACAATCCGGCCACCATCACCGGAGCCCGCAATTCGGGATATGTCAACGCCCTTTTCACTCGCGATCTTTTTGGCAAGTGGAGAAGCCTTGACCCTTCCATTGGCAGAGGGCATGGAAACTGGAGTGGCTGACTTAACTGGTTGTGGCGCCTGAGCGTCAACTTTCACTTCTGGCTTTGGAGCTGGAGCCGGAGCAGCTGCCGGAGCCGGAGCAGGTGCCTTTGCTTCTGCGGCAGGCGCAGGAACTTCAGCCAACAGACCGCTGATGTCTTCACCTTCTTTGCCGAATATGGCAAGAATGGAGTCAACAGGCGCTGCCTGTCCTTTCTGAACCCCAATATGCAAGAGCACGCCATCAACATAAGATTCGAATTCCATCGTGGCCTTATCTGTCTCGATCTCGGCCAGCAATTCACCGCTCTTTACCTTATCTCCGATTTTCTTATGCCACGCTGCCACAACACCTTCTGTCATGGTGTCGCTCAACTTGGGCATTCTCACAATTTCCGCCATGGTAAATATTTTCCTTGTACTGAATTAGTCTTTGATATACGGGTAGTCTGTCTGCATGTAAACATCAGTGTAGAGTTCAGACGCATCCGGGAAAGGTGATTCCTCAGCGAATTTCACCGAGCTCTCAACAGTGGCTTTGATTTCAGCTTCCACCGCTTCAATCTCATCTTCTGTCATCCACTTATTGGATCGGATTACGCCTAATACGTATTCTATCGGG
>JBEAZL010000165.1:0-4168 GCA_041170085.1 Bacteroidota bacterium | reverse complement strand
ATAACCCACGGATGGTGTACAACGATTACTACCAGCAGTACGTGCGTGGTGTAATCGCGGGAAACGCACAGATGGCGATGGTTTTCGACAGCCCGGAAGACTATCCGGAGTATTACAACCTTCAGATGGATGAGACCCTTCGTCTCCTGAAAACGCAATCGGTGCGCAACTACTTATTGAAAGAACTCGCAGTTGAGGCCATGCGCGAAACAGGAACGCGTGATATCTCCGCTTTCATGAAGCGCTTTCAAGAGAATTGCACCCAGCCGGAAATGCGCGACCGTGTGATGCGCATCTGGTCAACCTATGCAGCAATACAGCCAGGCGCAAAAAGCCCTGAGATGGAATGTTATGATTCCGAGGGCAAGACGATGAGGATCTCTGATCTGACAGGCAAGGTGGTGTACATTGACGTATGGGCCACATGGTGCGGACCGTGCAAAAGGGAAATACCCAGCCTGAAAGAACTCGAATCCTCATACCATGGAAAAGACGTTGCCTTTGTGAGCATCTCAACGGATAAAGATGTTGAAGCATGGAAAAAATTCATTGTTGACCAGTCTCTCAGCGGGATTCAGGTTCACCAGAGCGAGAATTTCGACCTGACCGTTTCAAAGAACTTCATCGTGAACAGCATACCCAGATTCATCCTCATCGACAAGGCAGGAAAGATCATCTCGTCAGATGCGCCACGACCTTCGAGCGGAGATGTGATCAGGGGAATGATTGATGCAGCTCTTGCAGCGAAGTAGAACATACTCATGGATGAGTTGTTTATGTAATTGAAATCAACCTAAAGGAAAGTAAAATGTATCCTCCAGAATTAGTAGCTCCCATGCGCGATGAGCTTACACGCGCCGGGTTTTCACAAGCCGTAACACCTGATGACGTTGATCAGGCTATCAATAGCGAAGGCACAGTTCTCGTTGTTCTTAACTCCGTTTGCGGATGCGCTGCAGGAAGCATGCGTCCGGGAGTGCGTAAGGCCATCGAATCCTCGCCCAAGCTTCCGGTTAAGCTCGTTACATCATTTGCCGGCGTTGACCGCGATGCGGTTGAGCGCGCCCGCAAGTACATGCTGCCATATCCTCCGTCTTCACCGAGCATCGGACTCTTTAAAGATGGAAAACTGATGCACATGATCGAGCGCCATCATATCGAGGGCCGCACGCCTGATATGATTGCCGATAATCTGAAAATGGCCTTCGAAGAGTTCTGCTGATATCAGCGGCGCTCGTAGGTATCAACGCGAAAAGACCTGATAAAGATCTCGCCCTCACCTCTCCACCAGAGGTAGGTCGAGATCTTGTCATTTTCATCCCTGACCTCGGGAGTTAAATAGTCCATTGAAATACTCTTCCAGCCCGGAAGAGAGTCATGCTCCGCAATAGCACTGGTTATATAACCGTACAACTTCTTTTCATGATCTGCTGTAGCCACTATTCTGAGTTCACGCGGATCAATTCCCTCCGGCACAAATACTTCCGCTGTAATGCGAAGCCACGCATGATCCTTTGATGTCCACTCTCCGAATCTTCTCTTCACCGATGTCGAGTACTTGCGCTCCTGATTGAGCCTTTGCACCTTATATACCAGTGAGTCCAGTAATAGTGTATCAGCAAAATCAGTTTCCGCAGATGGATACTGATCTGTCCGGATCACCTTATATGTTTCAGGAAATGAAGCGTCAAAATCCATTTCACCCGTGAAGCTGCGCTCTACCAGCAAGAGGGTATCAGCCATTTCAGGCACATTGGTCTTTCCAAATACGGTCCAGAAATACTCCCCGGTCATTCTGTCTTTGCTGATAATCCTCCACTTATATTGCCACATGAAGAATACCGTAGTAATCAGCAAAATGGAGACTATACCAATGACAATGCTTCTCGCCAGTCCGCGAAGAAAATGAATCAGGAAGCCCAGAGGGAGTATGGTAACGGGGAGGGACTGAACCATGGTGCGCTGACTGAAACACTGTGCATACCACCAGCTTGACCAGCTAGACAGGAAATACACATTGGCTATGCTAAACAGCGCTATTGCCCAGAATAAATCGCGCTTCCACTTCCATAAACCCACCATAGACAGCACAGCAATAAACATCAACGGTGTATATACGAACCAGCCCTTTCTGTATGAGAAAAGGAAGTCCATGGTGTGCGGTGAGGTAAAGTCAAATCCCTCTGCAGGGTTGGCATAGCTCATGAAAAACCAATGGCCCGTGCAAAGCTTCCAGTAGAACAACTGAGGCAGTGCAGATATAGCCACGATTAAAATGACCAGCAGCAACGGTAAACCGAAACGACGAAAGAAATATCCTATGCGTTCCCACAAAGCATTGAGACTTCCCACGCCATAGAACAAAGGGATGAAAAAGGCCACCATTTCACTTGGCCTGCTCAGACAGGCAATGCCGAAAGTGAGAGCCACTGCGCCCAACAACTTCAACGATCCGGTCGTCGTCCAGCGGTGCACCAGATAAAGCAGCAGAGCGTATAAGAAGAAAACATAACAATGTACGGTGCTGAGCCCGTAGGCAACTGTAAGCAGATAATTCGTTCCTGCTGTGGTCAGGACAAGCAGGACAGCCGTAAGTCCATCATCGAAATGGAACAAGAGAAATTTCCGAAACAGCAAGAGACCGAGGAACATGACAACCATGGACCAAATCCACATGGCCCATTGGTATGGAGCAGAAAACCCATCCTGTTCGGCACCCGAAATTTTTGCGGCAAGATGTCCTGCAAAAAAACCCGGAGAGTAAAGAATGGCCATACCAGAAGAATACTGGCAAACGAAATTGCCAGTTTCCTCAACCTTATGAAACTGATATAGCGTGCCACTCAGGTCGTATTTAACCCGTGCCTCTTCCATCCATGTGATATCGCTGCCCGAGAGATCACCATGGATAACAAGAGCTGGGAGGTAATAATAGTATCCGGCAGAGTCCCAGTTAAAAACTGAACTTCGGGTATCCCGTGCAACGAATAAGACGAGAAGGGTACACGCAAAAAGCGCTAGCAGACTTTTGGCAGCATTCAGTCTTTCCATGCCCTGCGATCCCAGATGTTGTACTTCAGGATACACCAAATAGCACGGAATCCGTCCCTCCAGCCAATCTTCTTGCCCTCTGCATAAGTCCGGCCGTAATATGAAATGCCTACTTCATAAATTCTGATATCCGGAATCCGTGCAAGCTTGGCGGTTACTTCCGGCTCAAATCCAAATCGCTGCTCTTTCAACACCAGGCCCTTGGCCAGATCAGCCCTGATGAGCTTATAGCATGTCTCCATGTCTGAGAGATTCAGATTGGTGAATGCGTTCGACAGGAAAGTGAGAAACTTGTTTCCGATAGAGTGCCAGAAGAACAATATCCTGTGCGGGTTACCGCCCATAAATCTGGATCCGTAAACCACATCTGCCTTTGCTTTGAATACGGGCTCGAGCAGGAGGTTGAACTCCGCCGGATCGTACTCCAGGTCAGCATCCTGTACAACGATATACTGCCCGGAGCACTCGCGTATGGCGCGGTGTATGGCAGCGCCCTTTCCGAGATTGAAAGGTTGCGAGAAAAAACGAATGTCTGCTTCAGGGTGCAAGGCCATGTATCGTTCAACCACATCCGCTGTTCCGTCGGTAGACGCGTCATTGACAACCACCAGCTCAATTTTTACGCCTTCTGCGAGACGCACGGCGAGTACCTTATCAAGGATATCCGCTATTGAGGCAGCCTCGTTATAGGCTGGAACCAGAACAGAAAGTTTGGTGAATTCCATGGCGGGATGATGCTTATCGCGACCCCATCACTTTAGGTACCCGGAAATAATACATGTCCTTTTTGGGAGCATTGCTGAGCGCCTCATGTTGGGTAATGGTTGACTCAGCATGGTCGTCACGCAGTACATTGACCTCCTCAGTCATAAAAATCAATGGCTCCACACCTTCTACGTTAACCTCATTGAGCTTATCGATGAAGTCGAGCATGCGGTTCATATCCGCCTGCATCTCTTCCTGACCTTTCGCATCAAACTCCAGGCGTGACAGCTCGGCCATTCTCTTTACTGTTTGTGCATCAATCTTCATGCGTGCGCTTGTATTTATCCGGCAGCGGACCTTCTATGATTTCGAAGACACGCTTCCGCAAATGTACCACTTCATCGTCAGACTG
>JBEAZL010000164.1:0-5214 GCA_041170085.1 Bacteroidota bacterium | reverse complement strand
TCGACCATCCTGCCCATGTTCATTTTCGGTATTATCGGATACTTCCTCAAGGGGGTGACCGGTGTCGACAATCCAGATGGTAATTTCCTCGGTACAGACAGTAACGACGCTTTCATATTCGGCTGTATTCCTGTAGTAGCTTTCTTCCTGTATATGATGTTCAAGGCCGACAGCGAAGACCGCAGGCCAATTGCTGCGCTTCTTTCGGTTTATGGCTGTATTGTCATTTTCTGGGCAGTTTTCCACCAGAACGGTGATGCGCTCACCATTTGGGCTGAGGAATATTCGCACCGCGAACTACCTGGTGGTGTGGCTACAGCTGCACAGGCTGTGGATATGGGCCAGACCGTGACCTACGGACCCTGGATCGATATGAGTGATGAGCAATACAAATCTTATGTAGATAGTCTTGTTTCTCACAAGAAGACCCTTACAGAAGGATCTGCTGAGTCGAAGGCGGTGGGCGACCAAATCAACCTCGCCGAGACATCTCGCAAATATTTCCACAACCTGCCTGCTGATCGCAGGCCTGAGAAAGACAAGAGCCTGATTCTTGCCAGCACCGAATTATTCCAGAGTATCAATCCATTCTGGGTGGTTGTGCTCACACCTGTAGTGGTG
Organism: Bacteroidota bacterium; assembly: GCA_041170085.1. Taxonomy (GTDB): domain Bacteria; phylum Bacteroidota; class Bacteroidia; order Flavobacteriales_D; family Sanyastnellaceae; genus JAWXBG01. Next base: position 4,593 of record JBEAZL010000164.1, on the reverse strand, counting down.
GGTATTTTCGGCATGATGCGCAGAAGAAAGCGCGAGCCAAGCACTCCTACCAAGATTGCCATAGGACTCGTGATTACAGCATTGTCGGCACTGGTTATGGTGCTGGCTGTGAAATCAACCAACATTGAGAACGACAAAGCCAGTTCGCTCTGGTTGTTTGCGACGTACGGTGTAATTACCATCGGAGAATTGTGTTTGTCGCCCATGGGATTATCGCTGGTATCAAAACTTTCTCCGCCACGCCTTACCGCCCTGATGATGGGAGGATTCTTCCTTTCTACTTCAGTAGGTAACAAGCTGGCCGGAATCCTGTCCAGTAACTTCGAAGCCACCGACGATAAGGGCGGATTCTTCTTCCTGAACTTCGCTCTGGTTATGGCTGCAGCAGTGTTGTTGTTCCTGCTGCTGAAATGGCTGAACTCCGTGATGCGTGAAAAAGGAGTGATGTAATTACAGACCAATCCAACCCAATTTATGAGCTCAACGCTGGACCAAAATCTCTCACAGCCTTCCATTAATCCCGAACTGGAGGCCATTCAGAATTTCAAGGGCAAGTACCCGAGACAATTGTGGTATCTGTTCCTTTCTGAAATGTGGGAGCGTTTCTGCTTCTACGGTATGCGCGGGATGTTGACCGTGTTTATGGTCGATCAATTGCTGATCGATGATAAGCAGGCCAACCTGAAGTACGGAGCCATTCAGGCCTTCGTATATGCCTTTACCTTCATCGGAGGTTTGTTTGCCGATAAGATTCTCGGATTCAGGAAATCTTTGTTCTGGGGTGGATTGATGATGATAGTAGGTAGCTTCATCATTGCCGTTTCACCGAAGGAACTCTTCTATGTGGGTATAGGATTTTCCATCATAGGTACCGGATTTTTCAAGCCCAATATCTCTACCATGGTAGGACAGCTTTATAAATCAGGTGATAGCCGGAGAGATGCCGGATTCAGCCTGTTTTATTCGGGTATCAACTTCGGTGCATTGTTCGGAGGCATCCTGATGGTGTGGGTAGGAAAGTATCATTCATGGAGCCTGGCATTTGCACTGGCAGGTATTGTGATGATTGTGAGCCTCGGCATCTTCGTGTTTACACAGCGCACCATGGGGCCTATTGGTCTGTCGCCGCTGAAGGCAAGTCTGGAGCCGTCGAAGAAGCGTTTGTATGAAATACTGACCTACGTGGGAACACTGGCAGCTATCCCGCTTATCCTGATCATGGTTCAAAATACCCAGTACACGGATATTTTCATGTACACGATCGGACCAGCAGCACTGCTGTATGTTTTCTGGGAGATGAGGAAATACAGTGCCGATGAGCGAAACAAGCTCACAGCAGCTTTGATCTTCATTGTATTCTCAGTGTTCTTCTGGGCATTTTTCGAGCAGAGCGGAGGCTCATTGAGTTTGTTTGCTTTCAATAACCTCGACAGTTCATTGATGGGCGTGAATATTGACCCTAACGTGGTGAATAATTCATCGAACTCAATCTTTGTCATCATTTTCGCTCCGCTGCTCGGATTGCTTTGGGTATGGCTCTCTAACCGCAAGAAGGAGCCGAATGCAGGTGTCAAGTTTGGTCTTGGCTTCTTATTCCTCTCAGGTGCGTTCTATATTTTTTACAGCACCATCTTCTTTGCCACAGCCGAGGGTATGACATCCCTTGAAATTTTCACCCTGGCGTACCTCGTTATCACATTCGGAGAGCTTTGTCTTTCGCCGATAGGTCTCTCACTTATGACCAAACTCGCACCCCAGCCCATGCAGGGCCTCATGATGGGTATGTGGTTTCTCGCCAGTGCCTACGGGCAATATGTGGCCGGACTTCTCGGAGCCAATATGAGTATCGCCAGCGATACAGCAACCAAAATGGAGAAGCTGCAGTCTTATACTGCAGGTTACCAGCAACTCGGATTATATGCACTTGTAGCCGGAGGGGCATTGCTTTTGCTATCCCCGGTTATCAAGAAACTTATGGGAAATGAAAGATAAATCAATGATGATGAAGAAAGCACTGTTTACCTTCCTGATCGCTGCACTGGCAGGTGTTCAGGTGATGGCACAAACCCAGCCTCAACCTCAGCAACCTGCCAAACCACAGGGAACAGGGCAGGGGGCACCTGTGGTAACCCCAAGGGACACACCCGGAACAACTCATCCGGTGAAATGGTACACGTTGGAAGAGGCTTTGGAACTGCAAAAGAAAGCACCAAAGAAGATCCTGATCGATGCCTACACCCATTGGTGCGGTCCGTGTAAGAAACTCAAGAATGAGACCCTCGCCAATGCGAATGTTGCGAAGTATATCAATGATAACTTCTACGCCGTGGCTTTCGATTGTGAAACGCCCGACACCGTGATATTCAAAGGTGTTACATATACCAATCCGGAGTATGTGCCCAATAAGCAGGGGCGCAACGGCGTGAATCAGTTCAGTCGTTTTCTCGGTGTAATGGCCTATCCTACACTGGTTTTTATGGATGAAAAAGCCAACATCGTGGATCGGATGGTTGGGTATAAGACCCCTTCTGCCATTCAGGTGAATTTGTTCTATGTGGCTGAGGAAGCATATAAAACCCACAACACGCCTGAAAAGCGGGTGGAATATGAGACCAGTTTCAAGCCAACGTGGTAATCAGAAACAGGATATAAATGACCGGAGCCTCATTGCTCCGGTTTTTTTTTTGCTTAATCATGAAACAATAAAGGCTTTAAATTGGTTTAAAGCGTGCCTGCAAGGGGTATGTACACAGTCGAACAAGGTTGTTCATGATCTCGGTCATGGGGTGGAAAAGAAGTAGTTTTCACAAGTCCTTTTCGGTTCAGTAAGCGTATCTTCGCACGCGCAAAATTCCACCATCCAATCACATATATCAATGAGTGAGACTGCGAAACTGATATTAAACGGCAAAGAGTACGAACTCCCCGTTATTGAAGGCTCTGAAAACGAAAAGGCCATCGACATCACGAAACTTCGCGACCTGACCGGGTACATTACCCTGGACTCAGGTTTCAAGAATACCGGTGCTACCAACAGCGCCATTACCTTTCTCGACGGTGAGGAGGGCATTCTGCGTTATCGCGGTTATCCCATTGAGCAATTGGCAGAATACGCTACGTTTCTCGAAGTTGCTTATCTGCTGATCTACGGTGAGCTTCCTACCGAGAAGGAACTGAAGTATCTCTCTCAGAGTATCAGCCACCATACACTGGTGCACGAAGACATGAAGCGCTTCTACGAGGCTTATCCGACAGGTGCGCACCCTATGGGAGTACTTTCTTCCATGTTGGCTTCGATGTCAACTTTTTATCCCGAGTCGCAGAATCCAAACCGTCCGTTTAAGGATATTGAACTGACCATGCACCGCCTTCTTGCCAAGATGCCAACCCTGGCTGCACAGGCATACAAGGTGAGCATTGGACACCCAATAGTTTATCCGCGTAACTCATATGGTTACACGGAGAACTTCCTTCACATGATGTTCGCTCTTCCTACCTATGAGTATGAAGTGGATCCTGTGGTGGATGATGCACTGAATAAGCTTCTGATCCTGCATGCTGATCATGAGCAGAACTGCTCTACGAGCACTGTGCGTATCGTAGGTTCAAGCCAGAGCAACCTGTACTCATCGATTTCTGCTGGAATCGCAGCATTGTGGGGACCACTTCACGGTGGGGCTAACCAGGCAGTAATTGAAATGCTGGAGCGCATCAAGGCCGATGGAGGAGATGTAGACAAGTGGGTGAATAAGGCCAAGGACAAGAATGATCCATTCAGACTGATGGGCTTTGGACACAGGGTTTATAAGAATTTCGATCCTCGTGCGACCATTATCAAGAAGGCTTGTGATGATGTGCTGAACCGTCTGGGTATCCATGATCCGGTTCTCGACATTGCCAAGCAGCTTGAAGAAGTGGCATTGCGCGATCCATATTTCGTAGAGCGTAAGCTGTATCCGAACGTGGACTTCTACTCAGGAATTATCTACCGCGCCATAGGCATACCAACCGAAATGTTCACCGTGATGTTTGCCCTGGGCCGTCTTCCAGGCTGGATTGCACAGTGGAAGGAAATGATCGAACAGGGAGAGCCAATCGGACGTCCCCGTCAGATTTACGTTGGTCCGAAGGTTCGTGACTACGTTCCTATCGTGAAGCGCTCTGCCATGAATTCGTAACCGATATTGAGATTATAGAAAAAGGCCGGCTGATTCAGTCGGCCTTTTTCATTTTTCAATTTTTTCGGGGACAACGGGAGTCAGAGCTGGAGTGGAGAGGATGTATTGAAAGGAGATATGAGAGCAAGAATCTTTAGTACCTCTCAAAACTCTTCCCTCCACTCAAGACTCGCTCTTCACACTCACTCTGTTTTTTTGGGGCCGCGGGAGTCAGAGCGAGAGCAAGAGGAAGAGCAAGAGGAAGTAGTTGGGAGAAACGAATGATATGGGATTTCCCCTCCGCACTCACACTGCTTCTCACTCTGATTTTTTTGGGGACTACGTCCCGCCCCTCCCCTTATCGCAAAATTACTGCTGCCGAAATTGACGGAGCTTCCAATGCCAAATTTTGGAATTTTGAGCTACGGAATTTGCT
>JBEAZL010000163.1:0-3335 GCA_041170085.1 Bacteroidota bacterium | reverse complement strand
TTGTACACAAACAGACCATACGGAGTTGCGGTGTAAACAAGGTTTCCGGCCATTACTACGTCAATACACTTGCCGTAGGGGAGGTGATCCCGCCATGATTCAACGGGCCTTTGACCTTGCAGAGAGGTCGAAGCAAACAGAAATGAAACAGATATAATCAGGACGGATATAAACCGCATATAACAATTTGGTTTTGGCGTGGGTACAACGTGAATTCGACTTAAATAGTGTGTGCTGATTATCATTTCACTACATACAACACCTACTACAGGCAAAGGGTTCTTCCTCCATCGACCGGCACGTTGATTCCATTGATATAGGCCGCTGCAGGAGATGCCAGAAATGCAATGGCCGCGGCAATTTCTTCAGGTTTTCCAAGTCGGCCGGCGGGAATCTCGCGTTCCATTTCTTTTCTGACTTCGGTTTCATCAACTGCCAGCTTGTTTGCCTTACCCGAGATGATTTCCTGCAGCCTGCCTGTTTCTGTGGCGCCGGGAAGTACGTTATTGACCGTGATGCCAAAAGGTGCAACCTCTGCGGCCAGGGTCTTGGACCAGTTGGCCACGGCAGCGCGCACTGTATTGCTCACACCCAGTCCGGCGAGGGGTTGTTTCACAGAGGTGCTGATGACATTGATAATCCGGCCGTATCCATCTGCTTTCATGCCGGGGATGAGCGCGATGGCCAGCGTATGGTTATTGATCAGGTGGTTGTTGAATGCCACGCGGAATGCCTCTACTTCAGCATCCAGAATCTTGCCGGCGGGAGGCCCTCCCGTATTATTGACCAGGATGTGAATTTTATTGTCGGCTGCGTAAGACGAGATGACCTCCTGAACCTGCGCGGGATGGCTGAAATCAGCCACCAGGATTTCATGAGATTGTCCGGCTGACGTATCCAGCTTTTTCAGGGTTTCTTCCAGCTTTTCGGCATTTCTGGCCATTAGCGTGACGGTGGCGCCTAACCCCGCCAGTTCGATGGCTGCGGCGCGCCCTATCCCTGCAGTGGAGCCGCAAACAAGGGCTCTTTTACCTTTCAGACTCAGATTCATGCTTCAAAGATGCTGAGATTTGTGAAACAACCCGTGTTTCGTTGCGTAAACAGGGTATGAAACTGAGACAACCCACATTTTTACTCTATGTCGGAATGTTTATTCTGGTGACAGGAGTGTCTGTAATTCAGTCTTGTACGCAAGATCCTGCGGATGCTTTGACCGAGCCGGGTCTGAAAGGCGGGCAGGTTGTCCGCTACGATGGTTCGGGTTTTCACCTTCAGATGAACATTCCTCAGCATCCGACTGACAGTATTCCGGCTCAGACCATACTCAATGAGAATACCGGAGAGCTGGACATCAACGCCGGAGACAATTTCGGACTCAGGGTTATTCAGGAATCCAGATCAGTTGAGCAATTCCGTCAGGATATGCAGGCGATGAGCCTCTTCAGCATGCGAATAGTGGAGGAAACTCCCGAATTGCTCATCTATCAGACACTTCTACCCGATGGAACGGCGCATTTCTTTCACATCTATGCCACGCGCATCATCAACGGAGTTCCCTATACCATTCGCTCGGCGCCGGAAAGCGATTTCACTGAAGCTGATGTTGTTCGCATGAAAGAGGCATTGAACAGCCTCAGACCCTTGTAGTCTGCATCAGCTGACGTACTAAATTGCGCCCATGAGAAAAGTGGAGCACATTGGTATTGCTGTTCGCGACCTGGCGGCATCAAATAAGGTTTTCACAGACATTCTGGGAGTTTCCCCGTACAAGCAGGAAGAGGTTCTGAGTGAATCTGTCCTGACCTCATTCTTTCAGGTAGGTGAAACCAAGATAGAACTGTTGCAGGCAACATCGCCGGACAGCGCAATAGCTCGTTTTCTCGAGAAAAACCGCGAGGGCATTCACCATATCGCTTTTGATGTTGAGGACATCCATGGTGAAATCGAACGCCTGAAAGGACTGGGCTACGAGATGATTCACGATGTTCCCAAGGAAGGTGCCGATGGAAAAATCATTGCCTTCATGCACCCGAAGTCGTCCAATTCAGTGCTCGTGGAACTCTGCCAGGACAGGCCCTGAGCGGGTTTTGATCTGCACGGTTCAGTCTTCCTTTACTAATCAACTTTTCGCGGGATAGTGTGCCCCGATATGCCTGAAAACCCCTGCTCCGTGGTTATTTTCGCGCTCAAATTCAGAGCAAAGGGATGGACATCGCGACAAAATACGAACCCGGAAACATCGAGCAGAAGTGGTATAAGTTCTGGCTCGATCACGCATTTTTCAAATCAGTTCCAGATCATCGTACCCCTTACACGATAGTGATTCCCCCGCCCAATGTGACAGGAGTGCTGCACATGGGTCACGTTCTGAATAACACCATTCAGGATATTCTTATCCGTCGGGCGAGAATGCGTGGCTACAATGCCTGCTGGGTGCCCGGAACAGACCATGCCTCCATTGCCACAGAGGCCAAGGTTGTTCGCAAACTGCGCGATGAAGGCATCCGCAAGGCTGACCTGACTCGCGATGAATTTATCGGTCATGCATGGGAATGGACCCACAAGCATGGCGGAATCATTCTCGACCAGCTCAAGAGGCTTGGGGCCAGCTGCGACTGGGATCGCACGCGGTTTACCATGGACGAGAAATATTACGAGAGTGTAATTGATACCTTCATAGACCTTTACAAGAAGGGCAAGATATACCGCGGCGAAAGGATGATCAACTGGGATCCTGCAGCGAAGACGGCCCTCAGTGATGAAGAAGTGATCTATAAAGAACTGAATGGTAAACTTTACCATGTTCGCTACAGAATTGAAGGTGAAGATTCGTACGTTGTTATTGCTACAACCCGTCCTGAGACCATTCTTGGAGATACTGCTATTTGTGTGCACCCCAATGACGAGAGGTACAAGCACCTTCATGGCAAGCGTGCTCTTGTTCCGCTTCTCGACCGTAGCATTCCTGTGATTGCCGATGAGTATGTGGATATGGAATTCGGTACAGGATGTCTGAAGGTTACGCCTGCCCACGACATGAATGACTTTGAGTTGGGAGTGAAGCACGGTCTTCAGGTAATCAATGCCATGAATGACGATGGCACCATCAGCGAGGCAGGAACACTTTATGTTGGGCAAGACCGGTTTGAAGTTCGCAAGAATATTGTTCAGGATATTGAGAAGGCCGGGCTGCTCGAAAAGATAGAAGAGCACGTTCACAAGGTTGGTTTTTCAGAGCGCACGGATGCGGTAATTGAGCCAAGGCTTTCGCTGCAATGGTTTGTGGCGATGAAGGATCTGAGCAAACCTGCACTCGAGCATGTGATGGACGATAC
>JBEAZL010000162.1:0-2709 GCA_041170085.1 Bacteroidota bacterium | reverse complement strand
GTTATATCATGTTTGGACTTAACCAGCGCGCGGCTTCTTCATAGCTGATGCCGCTTCGCGAAGCGTAGTCTTTTACTTGTTCTTCGGTGATTTTGCCCAGTCCGAAATATTTAGCATCGCGATGGGCAAAGTAATAGCCACTTACTGCGGCAGTCGGATACATGGCCAGTCCCTCGGTGAGTCGGAGACCGATATTATTTTCTACATCCAGTGCTTTCCAGATGGTGAGTTTTTCGCGGTGATCCGGACAAGCGGGATAACCTGGAGCAGGACGTATGCCCCTGTATGCTTCGTTAATCAGCTCTTCATTCGACAACTGTTCATCTGAAGCATAACCCCAAAGCTCCTTGCGCACGAGCTGGTGCATGTATTCTGCCAGGGCTTCTGCAAGGCGATCTGCCAGGGCCTTTATCATGATGGCGTGGTAGTCGTCGTGATCTTTTTCGTATTGCGCTACAAGCTCGTCAACCCCAAATCCGGTTGATACTGCAAAGCAACCAATATGGTCCTCATGGCCGATGAAGTCGGCCAGCGCGAGATGCGGAATGCCTTTGGCTTTGGCTGACTGCTGGCGAAGTGTTCTGAATGAACCTTTGTTATCCGCATGTGTCGGATCGCTGAAATGAATATCGTCGCTATATCTGTGTGCTTCAAACAATCCGACAACAGCGCGAGCTTCAATGCTCTTCGCTGAAATGATTTCATTCAGCATTTTCTGAGCATCGTTGTACAATGAAGTTGCCTGTGTTCCAACTACATTATCCTGCAGTATCTCAGGGAATTTGCCGGCCAGTTCCCATGAGCGGAAGAATGGTGTCCAGTCGATAAAGGGAACCAGCAATTGCAAATCAATATCGCGCATCACATGCACACCCGGCTTGCGGGGCGCTGGCGCTTTGCCTTCGGGTTCGGCGATGAATGCATTGTTGCGGGCATCGCTGAGCGAGACAAATTGTTTGGCAGAATTCTGATTCGCATATTGCTCGCGAAGGCGGGCATATTCCTGTTTGATATCGCGGTGATAAGCTGTGGCGAGATCTTCACTGAGTAGTTGTCCTACTACAGGCACAGCGCGGCTGGCGTCGAGTACGTGCACAACCGGGCCTGAGTACACAGGGTCAATTTTTACGGCTGTATGTACGCGCGATGTAGTTGCCCCACCAATGAGCAGCGGGAGTTTCATGTTGCGGCGCTCCATCTCTTTGGCCACATGAATCATTTCATCGAGAGAAGGAGTGATGAGGCCGCTGAGGCCAATCACATCGGCACCGGATGAAATGGCTTCCGCGAGAATTTTTTCAGCAGGTACCATCACACCGAGATCCACAACATGGTAGCTGTTGCATCCGAGTACAACGCCCACGATGTTTTTACCGATATCGTGGACATCACCTTTTACCGTGGCGAGAAGCACAGTGCCCTGTCCCTGTCTCGTTTGTAATTCCGGATTCTCGTTGGCATCCTTTTCCGCCTGCAGGTAGGGCTCGAGCCATGCCACCGCTTTCTTCATAACACGCGCGCTCTTCACCACTTGCGGCAAAAACATCTTACCTGTGGCGAAAAGATCACCTACCACATTCATACCCGCCATAAGCGGACCTTCAATCACATGCAATGGTCGCTTCAGCTCTTCGAGGGCTTCGCGGGTATCGTCTTCAATAAAGTCAGTAATACCTTTGATCAGGGCGTGCTCCAGACGTTTCTGTACAGGTGCATGACGCCATGCGAGGTCTTCTGTTTTCTCTTTTTTCTGTGTAGACTTATTGGCTTCGGCATATTCGAGCAGTCGCTCTGTCGCGTCGGCTCTGCGATTTAACAGAACATCCTCAACAAGTTCCAGCAGGTTTTTAGGAATTTCATCGTAAACCTCCAGCATGGCGGGGTTTACAATGCCCATATCCATACCGGCTTTTATACCGTGGTAAAGAAAGGCTGAGTGCATGGCTTCGCGCACATGCGGATTTCCGCGGAATGAAAATGAAACGTTTGAAACTCCTCCCGAAACAAGCGCTCCGGGAAGATTTTTCTTGATCCATTCTGTGGCCCTGAAGAAGTTGATGGCGTTGTCGCGATGCTCCTCCATACCCGTACCTACGGGGAAAATATTGGGGTCGAAAATGATGTCGGTAGCTTTGAAATGAACGACAGTGACCAATAGTTTATATGCCCTTTCGCATATCTCAATCCGCCGTTCAAAGCTGTCGGCCTGTCCAAGTTCGTCGAAGGCCATGACCACCACTGCGGCTCCGTAGCGCTTGATTTTTCTGGCCTTGGCGAGAAAATCATCTTCTCCTTCTTTGAGCGAGATGGAATTTACTACTGCTTTACCCTGAAGACATTTGAGACCGGCTTCGATGATTTCCCATTTTGATGAGTCAATCATCACGGGTACTCGCGAGATATCAGGATCAGATGCCATGAGGTTCAGAAACCTCACCATCACTTTCACACCATCGAGCAGGGCTTCGTCAACATTGACATCGATGATCTGAGCTCCGCTTTCCACCTGCTGACGGGCAATTGCACGCGCACCTTCATAGTCTTCATTGCGGATCAGTTCGAGAAATTTCTTCGAACCTGTAACGTTGGTTCGTTCACCGACATTGATGAAGTTCGATTCTGTTGTTGCGATCAGCGGTTCCAGTCCGCTGAGAGAAAGCCTGATCATATGGTGGGTTGAGTCGGAGTAATGGGTTAGATGACTATGGA
>JBEAZL010000161.1:0-4058 GCA_041170085.1 Bacteroidota bacterium | reverse complement strand
GAGATTGAATGCGCTGGCATACTTCTTCTGATCAACAAGCTCTTTTGCATCAGTCAGAATTAACTCCAGAGGGGGTTCATTTGACTGACCAAACACGTCAACAGACATCACAGCCATCATCGTGGCACAAAAAGTTTTCAAGACTCTAATCATAAGCGAAAAATACGACTTTTCGATATGACAGTGAAACCAGGCCTGCTTTAACAACCCTCACTATCATCCTGTCAGTGTATTAACCCGAGATTAATTCTGCCGGCTATTATAACAACCTGTCAAAAAAGTCGTTACCTTGTGCCTATGCCGGGACTGACTCAACGTATAGTATACATCATTTCGCTGTCCGCCGTTTTTATGATGTCGGCCTGCAGAAAAGAAAGTGAGAGTGTAATTGTTACGGGTAATGACATACCCGTTTACAATGGCATTCCGACCATCCTGATTGAAAACTATGTAAACAGGCTTTTTATTGATATGATTGGCCGGGAACCCACCGACGAAGAGATGGATGAAAGAGTCACTTCACTACGTGAGAATAGTCTCTCTGAAGAAGCCCGAATTGAACTGGTTCAGGAGCTCATGTTCTCTGAAGCTCCTGTTGAAGGAGATACATCATATACACGTGCCTACTTCAACAAACTATATGGTGACTTTAAGGCACGCTTCCTTGAAGGTGCTTCACAGGCCACCATTCTTGAAGAATACAATCTCCAGGTCTACCTGATAGATTTCCTTACTCAGACAGGTGATATCCAGTCTGCCCAGATCATGGAAATTGAAGCAGCAAAAACCGCAGATGTGCTCAATGTGCGCACAGAATTGCGCACAGGAGCGATCCTGGTGGACGAAGCGTGCAGGCGAATGTGCTTCAATAGTATCTACGACGATATCAATATGAACTCATTCAATTTCATTAATGCTTCATTTGATCAGTTGTTCTTCCGCTTTCCGACGCAGGCTGAATTTGATCAGGTGTACCCGGTGATTGAATACAATCTCGCCGGAACGCTTTTCGGACAAGCCATACAGAACAAGCAGGAATACCTTTCACTGATGACCAGTGTGGATGAATTTGCAGAAGGCATGATCCGTTGGGCATACCTCAATTTGCTTTCGAGAGATCCGAACAGCGCCGAGGTTCTTGACCTCATGGATGAATTCCAGAATGATTTCGACTATCAAACCGTTCAACAGAAAATTCTGATCAGTGATGAATACGCAGGATTCGACTGAAACATCAAAAACCAGGGTTGTCGAAACCCTGAAGCCGGCCAAAGAAATCATTCTGGCTGCGCTTGCAACAGGTGCACTGGCATCTTGCAGGAAAGAGGAACCTGAAGTCATTTATGACATCAATAATGTTCAACTATATGGCAGTGCGGCTGAAAAGGACAAGCTGAAGACCAACGAACAATATGTGAGTATTCTCTTCACAAACCTCTTCCAGACAGCCATTTCCAGCGAAGCAGCTTTCGAACTGAACCAATGTCTGTTGTCCATCGGAGATCAGGAGCTGGCCAGAGAAGTATTGATTTCAAATTTCTTCAATCAACAGGGAGTTCAACTGCCCGCGGTCGAAGAGATGAATGCAGATCCTGATTCCTTCATCATTGATACATACAAACGTTTTTTCGTTCGCATTCCTTCGGAGGCAGAGATAACCTGGGTAAGAAATTTCATTCAAAGCAATCCTTACCTCACCCCCGAACTGGTCTATTTCGCCTTTGCTATTTCGAACGAATACCTCTATTACTGATCCACATGAAAAGGAGATCATTTATTCAGCGTACAGCCCTCACGGCAGCGGGAGCGCTGGCCTCGCCCTACATTCTTCCTTCCGGAAGACTTTTCTCGAGATCAGGTAACCGCTCCGCTGACCATGTAGTGCTTGTCATGTTTGCAGGAGGTGTCAGACATCAGGAATCAATCGGCATGCGATATCTTGACGATGCACAGATCGGAGAACCCTATCCGGGTAACATCATGTACAACATGTTGACCGGAGCACCACCTACCCAAAAGATTGTTTATGGTACAGGTGAAGGCGGTATCAATCCAATTCCTGCCATTCTGAATCAGTCGCTGCACCAGCAGGGAACTCTGTATTCAGAGGTGACTGCCCTCAGCACCGGACATTACGGAGGACTAAATTCCATTTTGCAGGGAGCGAGCGTAGATGCCCAGGGCCTCAGACAACGTCCTCAGAAGCCCACCATATTCGAATACCTTCGCCGGCACGGAGGTTACAGCGCCAGTGATGTATGGTTTGTAGGAAATGGAATCGGTGGCTCAATTCCACTGCTCAACCACAGCGAACACCCCGATTACGGAGTGAAATACGGTGCCAACTTTTTCGCGCCAACTGTAACATTCCATCCTATCTGCGAAGGTTACCTCGGCAATGGAAAAGTCTACCACCCGGAGAACGAACTCGCTCCGATGTACCAATTGAAAGCCTTTCTGGACAACACATTCCAGCAGTTCGGAAACTCTCTCGATGCACTTGGAAATACAGAAGAGGAAAAGCAGAACATCAAGACCTTCATGGACCTGATGTACGAAAAAACCCAGAACGGCACCATCGCTCTTCCGCCAGTGGCCGACAATGGTGATTTGTACACCGTAGGTTATGCATGTGAAGTATTGCAGCATTTCAAACCCGCTTTTCTCGCAGTAAACCTGACGGCAGTTGATTCCTGTCACAGCGATTTCTCTTCGTACCTGGCTGCTTTACACAGGGCGGATCACGCCGTAGGACATCTCTGGAACTATATACAGTCTCAGATACCGGATATGGCGGGAAATACGACGATTATCATTGTTCCCGAGTGCGGAAGAAACGATGAGCCAAACGCCATTATTGACAGCAACGGATGGAGAGCATACGATCACTCAGATTTGAATTCGTTGCGCATTTTCGGCATGATGGCCGGACCTCAGATAGACGCGAATGTCACTATTGGCAGCGAAGGAAGCCCTGTTGGCAAGATCAGTGATGTGATGCTGACCTGTGCCGATATTCTTGGAATCGATCCTCAAACACTGATCGCCACAGGCCTGCCTGCCGAGGGATCTGCATCATGGATAAACTAAAGGGGTGAGCATGAAGAGAGGACGAATAAACGAGACAAAATGGTCCGCAGTAATCATGTTATTCATGAGCGGATCTCTTTTGCTTACATGTGGAAAGGACGATGAACTGCCACCTAACCCTTATGCAAATACCACCACTGTCATTGAAAATGACAATCCCGATGTAGATGACCTGCCCGTAGGAAGTTTTGCGTGGCTTCATGGAAAAATTTTTGAGCCCACTTGCGCAAACTCCGGATGTCACGATGGAACATTCGAGCCCGAGTTCCGAACCATCGCTTCGTCATATAACTCACTGGTCAATCATCCGGTCATCGCCAATAATCCGGAAAACAGTTTCACCTATCGCGTCGTGCCAGGCAATGTTGAAATGTCGTGGCTTCACGAGCGACTGACCAATTTTGTCCCCAATACTTCAGGCACGATGCCGCTTGAGCTTGATCCCGGATCTGACTGGGAAGCACAAAGCAATTTCTACATCCAGAAACTGGAGGAGTGGATAGATGCGGGTGCCCCTGATATGTTCGGAAACCCTCCACCTGCCGTAGGTGTCGATATGCCACCATTGGTTTACGGATTGGTTGCATTTCCGGAGGGCAACACAACTGATCCTTATCCGAGAGAAAACGGACAAAGCATTGCACCCATCCTGGTCAACAGTGCCCCGGCAGACATCTGGATACTTCCCTTCGATGACAATGCGCTTGTTACCGGCTTCGAATCTGTGAGCATCAAGGCTTCAACCTCTATCACGGACTTCTCAGAAGCCATAGACGTTCCGTGCACACTATCAGCGCCCATTACGGCACTCGATTTCGGAAACTCTCCGAACTCCTTTTACTACAAAGGAACTCTTGATCTTTCGGGAATGAGTCCGGGTACAACATATTATCTTAGATGTTATGTAGACGATGGTGTTCAGGATGAAATCACAGAAATACCAAATAACGGAAGCACATATTTCTACT
>JBEAZL010000160.1:0-9192 GCA_041170085.1 Bacteroidota bacterium | reverse complement strand
CCCAAACCAAGGGCGTCATAAAAAGTCGTGCTGTATATGCTGATCTGTATTCTCGCCCTGGAAAGAATCTCCAGCAAATTGGCCTCATTACCCACGACCTCAACTCCTGCGGGTATAAGGGACTTCCGATACTCATCGATGGCCTTCTCAAGCGGATGAGTCTTGACCACTATCCGCCATGGGTATCCCTTTTCGCTTATCAGCTTCTGTAACCAAAGCGTATACTCGATAAACGGACCGGGAAGATTCTTCTGGGCACCGATAAATATGATGTTCTCTTTTATTGATATATCAACCTTTGGTTCAGGTATGGCAAGATAATTTCCCACTACAATTAATTGACTGCTTTGCCATTCCGAACCTTTAAGCAGAACATCCCGCCAGTAAGGGCCGTAGAGCAGTATGTAATCCGGGAAAAATGCCTTTTCACGAATATTGCTGAAGACCGGCGAATACACGTAATAGAAATCATTCGCCGATATAAGGCCATGCTGAATTTCTATGGTTCTGATACCGCAGTCCCTGGCTGCTGCAATCATTCCCTCTTTGTGATAGTGAACACTGAACATCACATTGGAAACCTTGCTCTTTCTGAACAACTCGAGATAAACCAGGTAACTCTCAAAAAACACATGGAAAGCTGAACGGATATATTGAAGTTCTCTCTCCTCAAATAACCCCGAGGCCCTGAGTCTCCTGAGACAATCCTTTATTTCATTGAGCATTTTGCGGGAACCGGCGCAGGGCATAGGAGCACCAACACTGATATCCGACCATTTATGGTCACATTTCAAATCCGCATGACCTCCCATTTTCACATGGGTCAGATCGCCTCTGCCAACTGCATCTATGATTTTGTCAAAATACATTGACTTCACTTCACCGCCAGGAGTGGTGTACACTCTTCCTTCATCAAGCACCAGCGTTTTGCGAAACTCCGGTATTCTCATCCTGCCGCGAAGCAAGGCCCTTAGCCGATACCGCGTGAGAATAAGGAAAGATGGTAAATGAAAATAATCCGCTGACAGTTTGTTGCGGCTGTCGAGCATCCAGTATGAAAGTGCATGCTGCACCACCTTGAGGAAAGAATATCCCGATCCGGTGTAAAGAGAAGTGTCAGAAAATCTGCTCTCGAGCGCTCGGTTCAGTTCGCTGAATGCCAGAAATTCCTTCGGACGGGAACTCATTCTTTCCTGCGTGTTACAAGACCAGCTTTCAGACAATTTTCTACAACCTCCTGAAACTCCAGAATGCCGGCGCCCATCTTCTCTGCAGTCTCGAGCAATGTAGCCGAGCCATCGGCATAAGTAAGGAAGTGCATCATGAGCAGGATTTTTCTCCGGTTGAGTTCGGGAGTCACCGACGAGGGATATAAACCGCGCTTGCCGAGCATGGGCTCACCGAACTGAACCTTGTTCAAGTATCTGCCGTTCAGCTCCAGGGCCGAGACTATGCGGTAATACATTTCAATGGTGCGTTCGAGATGCTCAAAAGAGATGAAATTTCTGTTATCAGCAGAAGTGTGATATTCCGGAAACTCGTGGTATACAGACCTCATGAGCGATCCCACCGGCATATTGAACCCGGGAGAGCAATACTGTCTTTCATCGCTGCCACCCACTGAAAAGTTGCGCACCGAATAAGCATCTCCACTGTGATTTAAAATATGTTCAGCCATACTGTCCGCAAGGGTGTTACCGATCTTACTTCTTTTATAGGTGAGATTTCCTCTGTCGCCACAGCATGTCATCACATATCCCGCTTCGATTCTCGATTTCATGAGTTCCCCATGTTCCGCGAGATATGCAATTACTCCGATGGTTTCAGGCGCAAGAACAAACCGGTATGTGTAATGACGATGAGGAATAGATGCTATTAATCTGTATAAGAACGCCAGCGCTAATGGTCCGGAGAGTTCATTGTTGGCCATGCTGGGGTGACACAGATAAGAAGAAAACAAAATCTCTCTGGTCGACTCGCCGGGAAGGACAAGGTCCCCTATCGTCATTGATCCCGGCTCAAGGTCTGAATCAATATAAACTTCATATTCACCCTCGGGCAGCGTGAGCCACTCATCGTGCGAAATACAGAAGCCCCATGCTTCACGGTAATAGCTGGTGATGTATGGAATCAACCCGGGTTTATCCGGAATGGTATGCAGATGGGGTTTCAATTCACTCAGCGAAAGCTTCGCATGAACCGGCACAGAATAATTGACCACGTGCAGGTTGTTGACCTTGAACTCCGCGATCTTCAAGCCATCCGGTCTCCTGATCCAGGCATCTCTGATGTTCCACTCCTTTGGAACTTCCCAGTCAAAAACGCCGGTGCCCGATGGTACCTCGGTCAGATTCAATGGGATTATCTCCTGAAGGATGCGGAATGAGCTACGGAGCCCTTCACCAGTGATACTGCGACAAATGGGCCAAAGGCGGTCAAAGTATGATTCTAATTCCTTTCTCACGAAAGGCAAAGAAAGTAAATCGGAGCGGACTTCTAGCCCTTCTCGTTAATCGACCACTCCTGATCGAATAAAAACTGTCCGAACTTCGGGTTGGGCATGAAGCCCATACCGTAGTAATCAGACTGAAGCACATCGAAATAGGCTGCATGCTTGAGCATGTAATCCAATTGATTCCGGTGGCGAATGGTAATATTGATATAATACCTGCCGGCATTAAGAGGAAGGGATGGAACAGAGCATCTCACGTGCCCTTCGGCGGGATAAGAATAATCTGCTCCGTTCACGGAAAAATTCCAGAGTTCAGCCAAAGGCGACCCGTTCGCGTCGTGCAGCGCAAAAGAAATACTCAGGAAAGGCATTTCACCCATCTGAGAATCGTATGTCAGGTTCATCGACATCCTGTCTCCGCACATGAAAACTGATTTTCTTTCACCGTTTTCATTTTCGAACCAGAAGTCACTCACATTAATTCTCGCGCTTTTCACTGCATCAGGCCTGTCCGCTACCAGCGACTCTCTAACCTCATGGTAGTTTGCGTCACCGTATTCCTTTACACACTCTTCGGCTGATCCTTCGAAAGCCAGCATTCCGTTATTCAGAAGTATTCCCCTTGTACAAAGGCTCTGAACAGCTGTCATGTTATGGCTGACGAATAAAACCGTCCTGCCGTCTGCCTCCGAAACCTGCTTCATCTTATCGATGGCCTTCAGCTGAAATTCCGCATCTCCCACTGCGAGAACCTCATCGATAATGAGTATCTCGGGTTCGAGGAATGCAGCCACAGCAAAACCAAGTCTGACAATCATTCCGGAGGAGTATCGCTTCACGGGAGTGTCTATGTATCGGGCACAACCTGAGAAATCGACAATATCATCGAACTTGTTCCTGATCTCTGCCTTGGTCATGCCGAGGATGGCTCCGTTGAGGAATACATTCTCTCTGCCGGTCAGCTCCGGATGCATTCCGGTGCCCACTTCGAGAAGGCTTCCAAGGCGACCTTTCATTCTCACAGAACCCTCGGTCGGACTGGTAATGCGCGACAGAATCCTGAGTAATGTTGATTTTCCGGAACCGTTTTTTCCAATGATGGCAAGAACATCTCCCTGCTTCACTTCGAAACTGATATCCCTCACTGCCCACACATAAGGACTTGCGCCTTTGGTGGTGCGATCATTCACTACTGAAAGTTTCTTGTACGGATCTTCCTTTCCCTGAATGCGATGCAGCCATCTGTTGAAATCATGCACCAGCATGCCCGTGCTGGTCTGGCCAAGCCGGTATTGCTTCGAGACATGATCAACTTTCAGGACTATATCAGACATACAGATTTATTAAACGGTATCGACAGATGAGTTCTCGGCTCTGCCGAAATAGTACAAGCCCAGCACCAGAATAAGCAGTGTAACACCGACGCTGTAACCAATATATGCCCATTCGAATTCTCCCTGTCCAAAGCACAAGACCCTGAAAGTCTCGATCATGGCGCTCATCGGATTGATGAGGATAAGGTTCTGCATCGCGCCGTCAACCATGCTCAGCGGGAAAATGATCGGACTTACATATTTCAAAAGATCAATGGCGAAATTGACCAGAAACTTCAGGTCGCGGAACTTCACGGTCCAGGCGGCAATCAGCAGCCCAAAACCAAGTCCCATGAGGGCCACGGGGATTACCAGCAATGGTATCATCAGCAACTTCCAGGAGGGGACCACCTGATCGGTGGTGAATACATACCAGAAGTACAGGATTAGGAAGAGCCCCAGCTGTACGCCCAGCTTCATCAGGTTGGAGAAAACTATGGATATCGGGACAACCAGCCGTGGAAAATAGACCTTTGTGAAAATGTACCTGTAGGAAATAAAAGTTTCAGATGACTTGATTACCACCTCCTGAAAGTAGTTCCACAACACAATTCCGGACATATAGAAAACCGGCTTGGGCAGTCCGTCAGTACTGAGTTTGGCCGCACTTCCGAAGATGATGGTGAAAATGATGGTGGTGAGTACAGGCTGGAGAAAAAACCACACAGGCCCCAGGATGGTCTGCTTGTATACGGCAACAAAATCGCGATGAACAAAAAGGGAAATGAGATCACGATATTTCCATATCTGTCCCAGATTCAACGCTTCAATCACGCTTGTTCTGGGTTCAATGACGGTATCCCAATCCTGTTCCTTCTTCACCTCTGTCGCTGTGGTTTAGAGCGCAAACTTCACGATGTTTCGGTCAAAATCAAAATGCAAGTGCATTTCATTTTGAAATCCGCGTCTGACGGCACTTTCAGCCGATGACGTTATTCTTCGGTTTATTCGATCATATTCCACTTCATCACTTCATCTTCAGCGATGTCTCTGGAGGCCTTCTTACCCAGTACCTCGCGGATACTGCGCGGTGAAATGCCTGATGCAGGTCTTTTCCAGGTGAGGTCTTCGCGGGTGATGACGGCGCCTGCCGCCACAGGGCGCGCGGCCACAAGGCTGCGGCGCGCATTGGCGCGCGCAGGCGCCTCGTCGGCCAGAGCAGTCAGTTCCCACGTTCCGATCAATTCCAGGTCTCTGTCCATCTTTGACCAGAAGTGCTTCAGGTCTTCCTTATCCATCGCATGGTAATGATCGTTACCGGGAAGAGATTTGTCATGCGTGAAATGCTTTTCAAGCACAGCCGCACCCAGCAGAACCGCTACTTCCAGTGTATGCATATCGCGAGGAACGGTATGATCGCTGTATCCGGGAACCGCCTGCGGGAATGTCTTTATAATGTCCCTGATCATACCAAGATTCGCATTGGGATCCGGGGTCGGATAATTCAGTACACAGTGCATCAGACACAACGGATTACCAAATCTCTCAATGGTCTCAACTGCTTCCATCACCTCCCATTTGTGCGAAGCACCTGTGCTCAGCACGATGGGCTTGCCAAAGCCACACATATATTCGATAAACGGAAGGTTGGTGATATCCGAGCTGGATATCTTGTACACTCCCATCATGTCATTTAAAAATGTGGCACTCTCCACATCGAAAGGGGTGCTCAGAAATTCAATGCCTGCAGTTTCGCAATAGCGCGCCAGCTCTTCAAATTCCTTCTTCCAGAACTTGTCGTATTTCTGAAATAACTCGAACTGGCTGCGTGTTGGTTCCTTGGTAATATCCCAGTAATAGGGACTATCCTTACTGGCAATTGTCGATGCCTTATAAGTTTGAAACTTGATGGCCTGTGCTCCGCCTTCGGCTGCCTCATCGATCAGTCGCTTGGCCAGATCCATAGAGCCTTCATGGTTCACCCCTGCCTCCGCAATTACGAAAGGACGCTGAACCAGCGATGCATTGTATGTCTTGATAAAGTCTGCAAGTCTCATTTCTTCAATTGTGTGATATCTATTACAATTATCTCATCTTGTCAAATGCAAAGATGTGAATCAAAAGCCTTCACACCTAATCCCCTGCATCCCTTATCTGAAAAGGGTTTCAAGAAATACACCCCTTAACCGATGCAACATTTTCTCCTTGTGTGACATTGGTAACTGACCTGAGGCTTCACAACGGTGAACCTTTGCATCACAAATGGAAGTCATGGAAATAGCCGGATACTTAGCCTCGATACTTATAGGGGTATCACTCGGACTTATCGGAGGCGGAGGTAGCATTCTGACAGTGCCAGTGTTGGTCTACCTCTTTGGTGTGGATGCATCGCTCGCCACGGCTTATTCTCTTTTCGTTGTCGGTTTCACGAGCGCGATCGGATCAGTGAACTACTTCAGGAAAGATCTGGTGAATGTGAGGACTGCTATCGTTTTCGGTATTCCGTCGATTATTGCAGTCTTCACGACAAGGGCGTTCATCATGCCTGCCATTCCCGCAGAAATAGGCCATATCGGTTCGTGGATTATCACCAAAAACATAATGTTGTTACTCCTTTTTGCGATACTGATGATTGCGGCATCTTATACAATGATCCGCAAATCGCCGCAGAAGACCGGGGAAGCCACAGATAAGCCTGTAACAGAGCAGAAATTCAATTATCCGCTGATCATTATCGAAGGAATTGTGGTAGGATTCCTCACGGGACTCGTGGGTGCGGGAGGCGGATTCCTGATCATACCTGCACTCGTTGTTCTGAGTAAGTTACCCATGAAAGAGGCGGTGGGAACATCTCTGGTCATCATTGCCGCCAAATCCCTGATCGGATTCTTCGGCGAAGGTGGCGAAACTGTAATCAACTGGACCTTTCTCGCCACAGTATCTCTCTTCGCTGTTGTCGGAATTTTTATCGGAATGGCCCTTTCAAAAAAGATTGACGGCAACCGCCTGAAACCTGCATTCGGCTGGTTCACACTGGTCATGGGTGTCTACATAATCATCAAAGAAACTCTTCTGTAACTCTATCTGAAAAATGGATACCATACAAACATCAATGCCAAGAATAGGCGATCAGGCACCTGACTTCAGGGCCATTACCACCATCGGAGAACTCACACTTTCTGATTACAACAAAGGAAGCTGGGTAGTCATGTTCTCGCATCCTGCTGATTTCACTCCTGTGTGTACAACCGAAATGAGCGGATTCGCCGTTGAAAAGGACTTCTGGGCCATGCACAACACCAAACTCCTCGGTCTGAGCATAGACAGTATTCACGCTCACATCGCATGGGTAAACGCCGTGAACGAAAAGACAGGCGTGCTGTTTGACTTTCCCATCATTGCCGATCTGGATATGAAAGTGGCCAAGCTCTACGGTATGATTCAGCCGGGGGAAAGCGAAACGGCTGCTGTGCGTGCAGTGTTCTTCATCGACCCGACCGGAAAGATCAGGCTCATCATGTACTACCCGCTGAATGTGGGAAGAAATATGGAAGAAATTAAACGCGTACTTCTCGCTCTTCAAACTTCCGACGAACACAAGGTGGCCATGCCACTGAACTGGATGCCAGGGGAAAAAGTGATTGTACCCGCTCCCAAAACATTGTCAGGACTGGATGAGAGGAAGAAAAGCAATCTCGAAATGGTCGATTGGTATCTGGCCAAAAAGAATCTTTAACAATTAGTAAAATTAAAAAAACGTAATTTTGAGTAGCATGAAAATAGAACAGATTTATACCGGATGTCTGGCACAGGGTGCCTATTACATCACATCAAACGGTGAAGCAGCCATCATTGACCCTCTTCGCGAAGTTCAGCCGTATATCGAGCGACTCGAGAAAGACGGGGTGAAGCTGAAATACATTTTTGAAACACACTTCCATGCCGACTTCGTGTCAGGCCATCTTGACCTGAGCAAAAAGACCGGAGCGCCTATTGTCTATGGCCCAACAGCCCAGGCGCAATTCGACTTCATCTCCGCTACCGACGGACAGGAATTCCCGATAGGAAACGTGAAGATCAGGGTGCTTCATACTCCCGGTCACACCATGGAGAGCACAACCTTCCTTCTAATCGATGAGAACGGAAAGGATCATTGCATTTTCTCGGGTGATACTCTTTTCCTTGGCGATGTTGGACGACCTGATCTGGCTCAAAAAGCGGCCAGCATGACTCAGGAAGAACTGGCCGGACTGCTCTACGAAAGTCTTTACAACAAGATCCTTCCCCTCGCTGATGATGTTATCGTTTACCCTGCTCACGGAGCCGGCAGCGCATGCGGAAAGAACATGATGAAAGAAACCGTTGACACTTTGGGCAACCAGAAAAAGATGAACTATGCGCTGAATCAGCCATCTAAGGATGCATTCATCGCTGCTGTTACCGACGGTCTGCTCCCTCCTCCGGCATACTTCGGTGCTAACGTTGCGATGAATAAAACCGGATATGCAAGTTTTGATGAAGTGAAACAGAAAGGTCTCACTGCCCTTGCGCCAAAAGAATTCGAAGCTGCTGCTGAAAGCACTGAAGCCCTCATTCTCGATACCCGCAGCGCGGCAGATTTCCACAAAGGTTTCGTGCCTCAAAGTGTGAACATTGGACTCGCAGGCGACTTCGCACCATGGGTAGGAGCATTGATCGCCGATGTGAAGCAGCCACTTCTGCTGATTACCGATTCGGGCAAAGAAGAAGAGGCCGTGACACGACTTAGCCGTGTAGGATTTGATAATGTTCTCGGCTACCTCAAAGGTGGATTTGAAGCATGGAAATCAGACGGAATGGAAGTTGACACTGTTGACCGCATTAACGCTGGTGAATTCGCTTCGCGCTTCGACAAAGAAAAATCTGTTGTAGTCGATGTCCGCAAGGAATCAGAATATGCTGCTGAGCACGTTGAAGATGCGTACAGCAAACCGCTGGCCTACATCAATGAGTGGATTCGCGATATCAATCCGAAAGAACACTTCTTTCTTCACTGCGCCGGTGGATACCGCAGTATGATCGCCGCCAGCATTCTGCAGGCGCGCGGATACCGAAACTTCACAGAGGTTGAGGGTGGATTCAAATCCATTTCCGAAACCAATGTGCCCCGAACAGATTATATCTGTCAGAGCAAGGTGATGAAAGCCTGATAAAAATCTCCAGACAGGCCGGGAAATCCGGCCTGTTTTCTTTTATCACAGTCGGTTATGTGACAAAAGTAACTGACCGATACCCTGGCATTTTCCTATGTTTGACTCAGCCTGATCCGTCGGGCAAGGACTTCACACACCATCATTCCATGAAAACACTAAAGGTTCTCATACCTACCGATTTCACTGTGCAGGCAGAATACGCTTACCTGCTCATCCAAAGACTATCAGAGAAGAT
>JBEAZL010000159.1:0-4777 GCA_041170085.1 Bacteroidota bacterium | reverse complement strand
ACATCGAACTGATCCGGTAGCTGCGCATGTATGAACAGAGCAGGCATCTCGCCGACACGACCGGGTTTTGGGTCGATGTAATCAGTGCCGGTCTGATTCAGAAAACCGTGAGGAATAATCTGAATTGACCCCGATGGAGCAGGGGAGGCAGAATACCAGATATGTGGTGGTTCCGATGGTGAGCCATGACAGTGCATGATTTCATGCGACTCACCAAAAAGTTCACGGCACACATAGCGAAGGCGTGGAGATATGTGCTCTGCCGCAATCCTGATCATGCCAGAAGTTGATCAATGGAAGATGCAATCAGATGCGCCGTATTGCCATCACCAAAGAGCTGAGGCCAGTCACTCTTGTTAAGTGTCAGCATTTTTTCGCAGGCAGACAGCAACTCATTATCATCAGAACCGCTCAGGACTGCAGCACCTGAATCTGTAAGTTCTGTCCATTCAGTTTCATTTCTAAGTATTACACAAGGTTTCCTGAAGAAGTATGCTTCCTTCTGAACGCCGCCTGAATCTGTAATGATGAGACTGGCATGTTGTTCCAGCCAAAGCATATCTGTATATCCGAATGGTTCGCAAAAGCGAATGTGCGTGGAATTTTCATCCTGTGTGGCACTTAGTTGAAGCCTTGTGCGCGGATGAACAGGGAATACCACCGAGAGTCCGGTGTTTTCACAAAGCGCATGGAGGGCAGCAACTATGCTGCGCAGTCTTTCGGGGTCGTCGGCGTTTACCGGCCGGTGGACAGTACAAAGAATATATCCCGACGCTGCGTTTATGCCTGATGGAAGTGAGTCGGGGCGGGAAGCAGAAGCTCCGAAGTGAAGGGCAGCATCGTACATGATATCGCCCGTTCGGATGATATTCTGTTTCACTGGTCCGTCATTTCCCATTCCCTCGCGCACAAGGTTTCTCACTGCAGTATTTGTGGGTGCAAACAACAATGTGCTGAGCTGATCCGTGATTACACGGTTGATTTCTTCCGGCATCCGGCGGTTGAATGAACGCATGCCGGCCTCCACATGGATGAGCGGAATGGTGAGCTGGCTGGCGATTAATGCCCCTGCAAGTGTTGAATTGGTGTCTCCATAGACGAGGATGGCATCTGGATTTTCAGTCCTTACAACCGGTTCCAGTGCGGCCATCATGCGGGCTACCTGTGCAGAGTTGCTTCCACCGGAAATGCTGAGGTGATGAGAAGGTTCCTTAAGACCAAGCTGGTCAAAAAAGATTCCCGACATCAGAAAATCGCTGTGTTGTCCGGTGTGGACGAAGACCTCGGTAATGCGCGGATAGTGGTCCTGAAGCGCACGGCTCACCATGGCTGCCTTAATGAATTGCGGCCTGGCGCCTGCGATGGTGACAATTTTTCTCATCCGCTCTCGAGTTTTCCCTCATCGGCAAAGCTAAAGTATCCCGACTGAGTGATGATCAGATGATCGATCACGGGCAGTTCCAGGTTCTTTCCCGCCATAACCAGCTTTCGGGTCAGGCGCATATCTTCTTCGCTGGGGAGTGTGCTGCCGCTGGGATGGTTATGTGCAACGATGATGGCTGCCGATTTATTCTCCAGGGCGATTCCGAACACTTTTTTGGGATCAACGGCGGTGTAGCTTATCCCGCCCTCGCTGACCCGCGAAATGCCGATTACCTTATTTCTCCGGCTCAGCATCATCACCCAGAATTCTTCGTGATGCAAATCGCCCAATCTGGGCAGAAAATGCTCGAAGGCATTGGCAGAACGGCTGATGACAGGACTGTCGGTGGCTTCGGAAGATCTCCTTCGCCGTCCCAGTTCAAGGGCTGCGAGGAGGTTCAGGCTTTTCGCCACACCCATGCCCTTGATGCGTCTGAGAGAGTGAATATCGAGCTTGCCCAGTGCCACCAGATCGTTCTGTGCGGCGTTGAGCACTGCGCGGGCAATATCCACGGCTGTGGAATTGCGGGTTCCGGTGCCGAGCAGTATCGAGATGAGCTCTGCGTCGGACAGGGCTGATGCGCCTTGTTTGATGAGCTTTTCTCTCGGCCTGTCATCAGGGGCCCAGTTCCGGATCGTTTGACGGTCCATAGCATTTCAGTTTGGACAAAAAAAAAGCCCCGGAAATAATTCCGGGGCGCTATACCAAACTTTGGAAAAAATCAGTTCAAAGACTTCATCTTCAGGGCAATGCTGCTCTTCAGGTTGGACACCTTGTTCTTGTGGATTACGTTGTTCTTGCCCAGCTTATCGAGCAGAGAAACCACAGATGGAGCCATTTTCTCAGCTTCTGACTTCTTGGTCAGGCTGCGAAGCTTGCGCAAAGCATTACGCATGGTCTTGTGATAATAACGGTTGCGGTTACGCTTTACTTCGTTTGCACGAATCCTCTTGATTGCGCTTTTGTGGTTTGCCATTGTTTTACCTTCAAAAAATTCGGGTGGCAAATATAGACAACTTTTTCCACCAGACAACACCTTGCGATCGGTTATTCGATCAGAACCTTTCCCGCCTGATTTCGTAAACATCCGGTAATCGTACCAACCGGAGCATGAAAACCACCCTTTTAGTTCTTAATGTATTGTTATTCAGTTTATTGGGTATTGCTGTGGCCCGGGCACAGGAAGACCCGATTATTCTGGAACTCAAGGCAAAAATTCCGAATTGTACCTCTGAAAATGAGAAATTGGAGATTTTGCGCCGGCTGGCGGGAACTTATTTATTCAACACACCGGATTCTTCCCAGCGTTATACCACATTGGCGTTTGAGGGCGCTCAGGCCGCAGGCGAGACAGAGATTGCCGCGAATAGCGCCAATTATCAGGGGATTCTCCTGCATAACCAGGGCCACTATCTCGCAGCCCTCGAATGGTACCAGAAGGCCTTTGGAATGTTCAACGAACTGAACAATAAATCAGGAGCTGCCAAAGTCCTGAACAACATCGGTATCATCTACTCCGTCACTTTTCAGCGCGAGAAGGCCATTGAGTGTTACAAAGAGGCTTTGGCCTATAACGAGATGTCGGAAAACCACGATATGGTTTGCCACAACCTGTACAATATCGCAGAGGAATATGTTGACGCCAAAAACTTCGAGCTGGCTGCGCTATACAAGGATAAACTCGACAGATATCAGGACAGGTTTGGTGTTTTCATTCCGGCGCCCGACATCGATGCGCAGATACTCCGTAACAAGGGCCGGTACAATGAAGCATTGGTTTTGCTGGATTCAGCGCTGCATGTGGAGAGTGCAGATTCGGATCTTACTCACATGGGTTCGGTGCGCCTGCTCAGGTCAGAGTTGTTTATGGATATGGGCAAATATGATCTGGCAGAGCAGGAGCTGGCTGAAGCAAACACCATTGGAAGGAACAATGACTACAACGATATCAAGCTCGAGTATTTCAAATCTATGGCCCGACTGATGTCGCTGAAGGGTTGGTATGAAAGGGCTTATTCTTATGAGCGCGAATACGGCACGATGAAAGACAGTCTGGACCGCATCAACAACCTGAACCACATCACCGAGCTGCACGCCCGATATGAAGCGGGCAAGAAAGAGTCTGAGATTGCCCGTCAGGCGCAGCAACTTGAGCGCAAGAATTTCTGGCTTCTCATTGTTGGAGTATCTACGTGTGCTCTGGCTGCCATCATATTTCTGACATTCTTCACATTGCAGAAGAAGAGAAGGCTCAATGGGTTATTGACAAGACAGAACCAGGAGATCAAGGCACAGCGACAAAAGATTATTTCTTCCATCAGCTATGCCAAGCGCATTCAGCACAGCAGTCTCGCACCGCAGGAAGTATTGTCCCAATGGTTTCCTGAGTCATTTATTTTCTTCCGTCCGAAGGATATTGTATCCGGCGATTTTTACTGGCTGCGCAAAGTGGAAGACAAGATACTTCTGGCTGTGGTAGATTGCACGGGACATGGCGTACCAGGAGCTTTTATGTCGCTCATCGCATGTGAAAAGCTTAATAAGGCAGTGGGCGAACTCGGACTAAGAAATCCGGGCGACATCATCACGGCAGTTAACCGCGAGATTATCACATCGCTCAATCAGGAGAACGCTCCGGAGAATGCGCAGGACGGATTGGATATCAGCCTTTGCGCCATTGATACAACACGCAGAGAGATTTTGTTTTCAGGAGCCAATGCGGCGATTACTATGGTAAGCGGCAGCGAACAGAAAGAGATTAAATCTACTGCACTTGGTGTAGGCGGAGCGACGTATGGAAGCGGATATCGCAATGGTTTTTGCTTTGAAAATACCAGACTTGATTACAACAATGGAGATTCACTTTTCATGTACACCGATGGATTCTATGATCAGTTCGGAGGACTTGAAAGGAAGAAGTTCAACAAATCCCGTTTCAGGGAAGTGATTGATAACATTGCCAGAACGGGAATTCGCGGCGGAGCAAACTATTGCTCCAGCGTTCTTGAACAATGGAAAGGCTCCTCCGGTCAGACCGACGATATTCTTGTTCTCGGACTAAGGCTGTAAGTCTCTGTGAGTGTGGAGAGTGATTCTTGAGTGGAGTGAAGAGTTCTGAGAAAAAAGAATTCGATTCAGTAACTCACTCTCAAAGGTCATCACAATATCCACTCTCTTCACTCGAAACTGCCCCTGCGTTTGAATGATGACCGGAATTTCTTTCAGATTCTGAATACCATATTCTGGAACCCCTACAGGGTTCTCAACATTCCTATCCATCCAGGCTATCGTGCTGCAACTCCTACAGGGTTGCTCTACAATAGTGACTGCTAATTCACTTTCGGTTGACACACT
>JBEAZL010000158.1:0-3821 GCA_041170085.1 Bacteroidota bacterium | reverse complement strand
ACATCCGCGGATGGCAGGGACGCTTCACCACCCGAGTATGCGTGCAACATCGCTGATTTTAGTTATATCTCTTCTGTCTCTGTCGCTATGCGGGCAGCAGGTAGTCCTTACTGACATGCTTCGCGGGGGCAAGGACGTTGCCGATATACGCGTTATCGGTTCCGATGCGACTGCATTCTATGTTACCGAGTTCAACGATGAGAAAACACCAAGCATATCATTTGTTGCCTATAGCCTGACCGACAGCAAAGAACTCTGGCGGCGGAAGATCTTACTTCCCTCCTCGGGAGTAAGCGATTCCCGCTATGAGCAGGCGCTGCATATGAAGAGTGGATTTCTTCTGTTCAGCACATCATTCAGCGAAGTCACCGGACAGATGCAGGCCTATGCCACCATGTTAAACAGCAAGGGCGAGCAGATGGGCGACCATGTATTGGTGCATTACATAACTGCCGATGCCCGTTCCAGGAATGTGAAGTTCGATGTAAGACTTTCTCCGGACAGTTCGAGAATGCTCCTGTACTTCAATCCGCCGTATGAGCGCAAAGCATCGGAGAATTTATCATTCAAAGTTTACGCTCCCGACCTCGAACTGATGTGGGAGAAAGACCTGAGTTTACCCTATGCGCAGGACGTAGTGCAGGTGCACAACTTCATCATCGACAATGGCGGACATCTGTACATGATGAGTGGACGTAGTCCTGAAAAAGTATTGTTACAAAACAATCCGCCCCTTGCGCAGGGTGGGCGATATGTCTTGTTTCATTATAACCCAACGGAGAATAAAGTCAAGGAATACGACGTAAGCCTGAAAGACAAGCAGGTGATTGCGACAGCCTTTGCTTTGAGGGCAGATGGTAGTCTGGTGATTTCGGGATATTACGGAAACAACTATCAGTTCGCTATTGCCGGCGTTTTTCAATTTGAGTTAAATCCGGAGGGACGAGGTATCAAGACGGCTTCGTTCATGCCATTTCCCGCAGATTTTCTGGGGCGATTTGCAGGTAGTCGCGAGATGGTGAGCAAGCACAACAGCCTGAATGATTTTTACCTTGATCATGTATTTCCTCTTCAAGATGGTAACACACTTCTTATCGGAGAGCAGTATTACGTTGAAGAGAGCGTTCGGTTTGATCCTGTGACGGGGCGACAGATCGTAGAATATTTCCATCACTTCGATGACATCATAGTTACCAAGGCAGATGTTCAGGGACGGATACTGTGGTGCGTAAAAGTTCCGAAGCAGCAGTATACCAGTGGCAAGGGAGGCAACTGTTCATATAACTGTTTTCTGGATGAAAAGCTTCATCTGATCTTCAACGATGACGACGGCAACCAGGAGCGGTTAAAAGCATTGCCACAGGGAGAGGCTCTTGCCTGGAATCAATCGAAGAACAGTGTTACCACGTTGGTTGAAGTTTCACCAGAAGGGACCCTAACGAGAAAAGTTCTTGTTCAGAATAAACTTGCCGAGAGCCTGCTTGCTCCTCATCTCGGCTCCTTCCACCCACTGGGCACTATGATTCTGGGTTACGATATGGGCAAGAGTTATCGGTTTGGGGTAGTGAGAGGGGCAGAGTGAGAAACAGCCTTTCGGCTGCGCTCAAGAACCGTGAGAGTGAGGAAAAAACAGAGCTGAATGTTCGCTCTCGCTCTCATTCTCGCTCTGTTTATGAACGGAGTAAACCTGAAGACCGTTACTGATTGCATGGGTCATACCACTATTCAGCATACTCTGAAATACCTGAACCACGTGGATGAGTTGAAAGATGAGGCTGTTTTAAAACTTAGAATCATATAAGCTTAATATCACGACGATAAATCAGATTTTAGAATCCACAGGTCAGTGAATACGGCAAACTCCACAATCACCCACACGGCCAGTCGGAGATCCCCTTATGCCAAGAGGACCGCAACCACGAATAAGTACAAAAATTGAAACTCTATTATTGAGAGTAGCTAAAAATTGAAAAGATTCAATCGCATTAGATCTCTGTTTGGTGCTCGAGGGTAGGAATTTGAGTGCTTTCAGCAACAACCATTCATTAAGAGTATCAAATCCGCAACGCCCACTACCCCATCACCGTTGATATCGGA
Source organism: Bacteroidota bacterium (assembly GCA_041170085.1). Classification (GTDB taxonomy): domain Bacteria; phylum Bacteroidota; class Bacteroidia; order Flavobacteriales_D; family Sanyastnellaceae; genus JAWXBG01. Next base: position 1,724 of record JBEAZL010000158.1, on the reverse strand, counting down.
TGGTCCGCAGTCAGACGAACAGCCATAATTCTCAATGAATTCCAGCAAATCATCCAGACCAACCACACCATCACAGTTCAGATCGCCTTCAATTTCCGGGTACATGCAAGTCCCGTCGTCACAACCTGCCGTGGCATCATAGTTACACGATGTGCCGTCAGTGCATCCTGGATAAGCACATGAACCATTGTCAGAAATTGCCAAAGGATCGTAGTTGCACGCCATTAGATCGGTGCAGCCGCCAGGTACTGGGAGGTTTTCGCTGCACAGCCCGAGTGAGGAACCGTCCAGAACGACCATGTCTTCAAAATTGCAATTTTCGAAATCGATCTGGGAGATATCGTGGACGTAAAAGAGATTGCTCGAGCCATTGTCCCAAATCTGTACGTTGAGGCAATAACTCAATGTTCCGGATGGTACGGTTACCTGAGCTATCAGTACGCGATTATCAGGTGGTTGTGGAAGCCCTCCCGGATCACCGGGGTTTACCCACCAGGCTAAATCACCCAGAGCTTCGTAGTTCCAACTTAACGACGTTTCACCAACGCATCCACTTCCCGGACCACCCGGGATGCTGATCCAATTTGTGCTGCCAGACAAACCTGAACCGGGTGCATAACCAATGGTGAGGAAGGTATCGAAACAAACCAGTGAGGGCAGATCGCAGGCATCATTGGGCAAGTCGCTTCCGGCAACACCCCCATCGCAATGATTCCAGAGATTATTTCCGCCGAGAGAAGATCCAAGAAATAGATCGAACCCACAATATGCACTTCCTGTCACAGAGGTTACCTGATCCAGCGCATCCACCGTACGAACATAAATGCGGTACGTGGTAAACCCTGCAGGATAGCCGGGTACTGTTCCGTCATCGGTGTAAAATACTTCGTTGATCACATCCAGCAATTGACCTGAAGCGCCATGTGTTGACAAGGCGAGAACAACTGCTGTTAAAATATTCTTCATTGTACAACCATTTTTTGTGTTGAAATAGTCGTTCTGGAAAACCCTGTTAACCTGACCCCTCTTTTCCGGTCCTAACTGACCCCTCATTTTCAACTGTCATCTTAGGGGTAAGTCTGCTGCGAAATAACAAACGGGTAAGTTAATCAAAAATGTTCTGCAGAAAAGCTGATAACCCATTAGTCCAGCTTTACCACCTTCGTCTGCTGCAACACCCTATCGTCCTGACACAGGCAAATCAGGTACTCACCGGAGGCCAGGTGCTCCATATCCCATATATAGGTTGTTTGGCTCTGATAGGGTGTGAATTGATCAATGAGGCGACCAGTAAGATCATAGAGTCTGAAGGAAAGGCCCTCCAGATTGATACCACCTCCATCGAAATACAGATTCAATGACTGACTCACCGGATTGGGTCCATAGATAAAATACGAATCAAAAGGTGGAAAATCAACTATTTCGGTAGCGCAGTTAGGCACGACACAATCGCTATCACAACCCGGCACCAGACAACCACACCCATCTACCTTCAGAATCCAGGCTTGCGCATTTGGGAAAACAAAATTCGGACTTTCCTCATCGTTATCGGAAGCCTCTCCAACCGCAATAAATCCTCCGTCACTTGTGCTCTTCAAATCATATATGTCGTGATAATCCTGATAACTGTCGACATACGAAAATTTCCGGTTCCATAACATATTGCCCAAACTGTCATATTTGACAAGAATTATTGGGTTGTCCTCTGCCCAACTGAGCGAATC
>JBEAZL010000157.1:0-2897 GCA_041170085.1 Bacteroidota bacterium | reverse complement strand
CCTGTCTCCAGAATACATGAATTCCCGACATACTATCCGTATCAAAATCTGTCACCCACTCCCAGACATTTCCGGGCATATTAAATACCCCCCTGTCGCTCTCATAACCTGACAGAACAACGGACGGACTCCATCCTGTATCGAAAATGTCCGCACGAACCAGCAACATGTTGTCGTCGTGAATATTTCCAAGATTCGCGCAGTTCCTGCCGGACATCAGGGTAAAATAATGATCGATTAAAATCTCACCGCGTGTATGTCGCTCAAAGCCTTTTGGCTGCGCCGCACATTCCCATTCGTTTGCTGAAGGCAGCCTGTATTGACCCAATGAACCACTTTCCATCCCTGCACGTACCAGAAGTGCATTCAACTGTTTTGTACGCCAGTGACAATATGCCTCCGCCTGCTCCCGGGTAATTCCGACAACAGGATAATCATCATAAAACGGATGCCAGTTATAGCTATCCGTCATGGGCTCTGTCATCCAGCCAAACTCCCTCATCCAGGTGGTTGTGTCGGGGTACACATTCACGTGCTTTAGGCTCCCATTCTGATCTGTGAAGGTGTATTTCAAACTATCTGCTATCAGCTCAGACCGCTCATAAAACCGAGTCCCTACGAAATACAAGCCACCCATAATTGTATCAAATACGCGCTCATTCTCCCAATCAACCTCCAGATCCCAGCGCGGCATATGACGTAATGAATCTTGCCAGAAACGGGAATCCACCCGGGCAACAAGACATCGAATGATAGAATCTTTCACCCAGTTAGTGAATGCCCTGTAGTCTTTGTTGCTGATTTCGTAGCGATCAATAAGAAATGGGTTTAATGACACTTGTCTCAGTGCAGGCGAAAAAATCAGATCTGTGTCCCTCTCCAAAGCCTTCACATAATCATGACTGCCCAGCCACGCGCTATCGCCATGAACCAGCACAAGTCTGGATAACTCCGATTTCAGCTGCTTCAGCGGGGGCTGTCCATCAGCACTTCCGACAAGTGTTGCCCAACACACAAGAACCAAAACCCTATACATATACATGAGATTGCGTTTACGTCCGTCCCTCAAAGATATTCTTACCTTGGCCAGCATTACACCCGGATTTTTTCATGCGCAACTGGCTGTCACATATTCTTCTCATTGCAGGATTTCAGCTGCTCTCCCACTATTCATGTTACGGGCAGAGCACACCTGCCGACAGCACGTTATTTCATCATTTCCGCAATCGATTGGGGGGCTGCTGGGAATCCCGGGGGTACCGGTTTTGTTATAACAGTGAGCAAAACTTTGGCCACGAATCACAAAGCAGGTTTCACTCATCGGCGCCCATGTTCAAGCTCACCTTGCACAAGGATAATGTTTGCATGGAATGGACAGAGCTTACCGGTGGATCAACCTTTTTGCCCTTGCTTAAAATCACTCGTCGTAAAATCGTGTTCACGGGCGCTGATGGAAAGAGATATGTCTACCGAAGAAGCAAGCCCATGCCGCCAAAACGGGGTTCAGATAGTTGATTGCTGATATATCTTTGTGATATGATTCGGGCCCTCATCTTTGCTCTGCTCACTTTTTCGCTGCCAACGTATTCTCAAACCTTTACAGGGCAGGTAACAGACATAGATGGCACCCCTCTCCCCTATGCCGTTGCGAGATGGGACAGCATTGGAACATTCGCCACAACCAATGATTCCGGGTACTTTCAAATCGCCTTTCCTGCAGACACATCCCTCGAAGAATACACCCTCTACATTTCATTCGGAAGCAACTCAGAGTTTTACGTCATCAATGATCTGTACTCAGAGTGGACGTTCACCATGGATTTAAGGGTAGAGCTGGAACAGGTTACCATTTATGACGATGCGACCGGATCATACATATCCCGCATCATGCCCATCAAGACCGAAGTCATCAACCGTTCAGAATTGAGAAAGGCCGCATGCTGCGACCTCGCGGGTTGTTTTGAAACACAGGCCACAGTGCAGCCACAAACCACAAACATCATCACGAACGCGAAAGAGCTCAGGATTCTCGGACTAAGCGGGGTTTATAATCAGGTGTTGATCGACGGACTTCCATTGCTGCAGGGGCTTTCCTATACATACGGATTAGGCTCCATGGCCGGAAGTGCGGTAGAAAACATCTGGGTAGTGAAGGGCGCCAACAGCGTGATACAGGGGTATGAAGGCATGGTCGGACAGATAACTGTTTTTCCAAGAGAAGGACAAACGGCAGATCTCTTCACCGCCGATGTATTGGTTAACTCATTTGGCGAGAAACACCTCAACACCGGTTTTTCAACCAGGAAGGAAAAATGGAACAACTACTTCGCGGCACACGTGTCTTCACCGGGTGGACGATTTGACAGGGATAAGGATAACTTCATGGATTTACCCATGGTATCTCGCTACTCCTTCTACAATAAATGGCGTTACCGCAACGAAAACGAAATCGGTTTAAGTTCCTTCGTTGGTCTGCATTACAGCTCTGAAAAACGCGTGGGGGGACAGATGTTTTTCAATGAAAACCTTCATACCGGATCCACTGCGGCCTATGGACAAGTCGTTGACTTCATCCAGCCCTCACTCTTTACCAAAACCGGATACAGGATCGACGATAACACCAAAATCTCGCTTCTCGCAAGTATTCAGCAACATGCACAACAATCTTGGTATGGTGTATTGGGATACAATGGAAAACACTTGCATGGTTACACCAATGTTCAATTGGAAAAGTTCTTTGGCCCCGCTTCGCGTCACGACCTTAAGGCTGGAATAAGTTTCAGACATCTTGAGGTTCGAGAAGAAATCCTGTTCTCAAGCAATGTTATTCCCAGAAATTTCGATGGCACATATAGCCGCCTTGAAAACATTCCCGGCCTGTTCGCTGAAACCATCAT
>JBEAZL010000156.1:0-7702 GCA_041170085.1 Bacteroidota bacterium | reverse complement strand
TCATTTGCCATCAGACACCATTGAAACCCTGGATATCGAACGAATGTGTCTTGTTATTGACCAGGTTTTCAGAACCATAAAACAACCTCTTTAAAATGAAATCCCTATTTATTTATCTGACCTTGTTTCTGACGGGTACAATCATATCCTCATTCGTCATATCTCCCGATGGAAAAGATTTTCCCTCTATCACCGGCGAGCTTTTGACCGGTGAAATCAAAACCATTCCCCAGGATACAAAAGGCAAGGTGACGCTGATTGGAATGGCGTATAGCAAGAAAAGCGAGGATGTGCTCAAAACCTGGTACGAACCTATGTATGACAAGTTCGTCCTGAAACGAGGGATGTTCGACAAAAAGTACGATGTTAACCTCGCCTTCATTCCCATGTACATCGGACTTAAGGCAGCTGCCTATGAAGCGACAATCAAAGAGCTGAAGGAAAGTAACCGCAAGGATCTTTTCCCTTACATCGTATTCTATAAAGGCGAATTAGAACCGTATGGCACGACCCTGGAGATGAAAGACAAGGCTCTTCCCTACTTCTTTGTTCTCGATAAAAATGGCAAGATCATTCACAGTGTGAGCGGAATATTCACAGAAGACAAGATGGAAAAAATGGAAGAGGCCATCGACAAGGCTCTCTGAAATCAGGAAGTTATTTAACTCCTACCCAACTCTCATCCAGCTGGCGCTGCAGACCCAGCATCTTGATCACAGTCACGGCAGCTTCCACGCCCTTGTTGCCAAGACGTCCGCCACTGCGATCATAAGCCTGTGCAGCCGTGTCGGTGGTAAGCACACCAAATACCACGGGTTTGTTGTATTTCAATGCGACATCCTGTATTCCATTGGCGCAGGCCAGAGATACAAATTCAAAATGGGGTGTCTCGCCCCTCACAACTGCACCCAGACAAATTACACCATGAACCTGTCGGTTTTCGAGAAGCCAGGACGCTCCCAGTGGTAATTCGAAACTCCCGGGAACGTGATAAATATGAATGTTGTCGAGACGAAAGCCACAAGTCGATAGGGTTTCCGTACAACCTCTCAGAAGGTTTTCGGTAACCTCGCTATTCCATTCAGACACTACTATACCGACACGGTAATTAGACACATCAGGTAAGCCTGATGCATCGAAAGCACTGAGGTCTGAACTTGACATGAAATTACTTCACAGACAGACGGGCGAGCCACTTGGTAGCTTCCGCGTGTTCGGCAGAAGTAGACAGAGACAGTTCTTTCACCTGCTTGAGCAGATGAACGGCCTTGTCTGACTTTCCCAGTTCGATGTACACGCGCGCTGCCTTCAGAAGATATTGCGGACCGAGGAACTCCTTTGAATCAGACTGAACAGCTTTACGGGCAGCCTTTTCAAGCCAGCCGGAAGCTTCTTCCAGATTGTCCATTTCCACATACATATCACCCACATTGGCCATCGCAATGATTCCAATAGCCTGATCGTCGAAATCAGCCTCTTTAAAGTGATTCAGGGCAGTCTCATACTCAGCACGATCGCGGTATAGAACACCGAGATAATAATGAGCAAGTTTACCTGTAGGAGTTCCGGAGTATTTCTCGGCAATGGCTTCCATGCCTTCAACTTCTCCGTCGCCATTCAGCGCCCATTCAGTGCTGTCAATTTCCATGTACTGCTGCAATTTCCAGATATCATTTGCAGCCTTCTCCTGACGTGGCTTGGAATACAGATACTGGAATCCAAAGATTCCCGCGAAAAGAAGAGCAATTGCTCCAAATCCAATTACCAGCTTCTTACGATTGCGGTCAACGAACAACTCTGTCTTGGTATACACCGCTGATGCGTCAAAGATGGTCTCTTCTTTCTGTTCCTTTTTGGCCATGTCTGAATTTTTAGAGGGGCAAAAATAACGGTTTTCTCCGAGCGAATTGCAAATCCCCGTATACAGACCTTATATACTTGATTATCATCATCTTACAAACCTGCCTGTGCTTCCGAATGCCCTCTTCACAAAACCCCGGCATAATTCGGGCTGCCGTCCTGATCTGTGAGAATTAACCAAAATTTCCCGGAACGGGATTCCGGATTGCGGCCTCACACAATATCCAAGCTGCACGTTGTGTTACATTTGTAAGGATACATATCTATGAACCAAGGAAAACTCCCCCGGGCAACATTTATGTTAAGGTTGTCCATGATGATTGTCATCGTCCTGACCGGACTCTCATCAACCAAAGCTCAGACCGAAGATGAAAAACGTTGGCCCACATTATTGTGGGAGATCTCGGGCAATGGCATGCAAAAGCCCTCTTACCTCTACGGCACCATGCACGTCAGCAGCAAGCTGGCGTTTCACTTAGGTGATCCATTTTTCAAAGCATTGGGATCAGCTGATGTGGTTGCGCTTGAATTGCACCACGAAAACTGGCTTGATGCAGAACTCAGCGAAAAGAATCTACTGCAATCCTACGGAATCGCGGATAGTCAGGGTTTCGGAGATTACTACTCCGAAGAATCATACGGCAGCTCCAATCTGTTCAAATATGACCAGAACCGGAGGGACCTCATTCTCGGAACCCTCCATTTCTATCCAAGGGTAGCAGGAGAAATTGTATCCCGAAACAGCGAATGGGTAGACTACGAGGAAGATTCCTGGCTGGACTATTTCATCTATCAATGCGGCAGGAAACTGAAAAAAGAAATCTTCGGACTCGAAACTTTCGACGAATCCATGCATGCTTACAATCTCGCCATGAAGTGGGAATATGACCACAGAAAGGACGAAGACAATGAAGACGAAGTTGGATGGGAAGAGCGACAGGAAATGTACGATATGCTCGAGACGGCATACAGAACCGGCGATCTGGATATGCTTGATTCCATCAGTGCAAAAACCAGTGGCAAGGGCTGGAGAAAATATATTCTTGAATACCGAAACGAAATTTTTGTTGGGCGGATAGACTCCATACTGAGTTCCGGTAAAAACATGTTTATCGGTATGGGTGCCGCTCACCTGCCCGGAGAGGCTGGTGTTATCGAAATGCTGCGACGCCTGGGATATACCCTGAAACCGATAAAGCCCGGAAAGAGAAACCCCAAAGCAATGGAGGCACTCGAGGAAAAGGAATATCCCAGCACATTTAACAGATATGAAAGTCCCACCGGACTGTTCAGCCTGGATGTTCCCGCAAAGGTTTATTATCTGCCAATTGATCACCAGATGATCGTGGAGGCATGTATGGACCTGCCCAATGCATCGACATTGTATATCATCCGTTCAAGGCACTTCGGAGGCGCAGTCAACCTGAAACCGTCGGACCTCGTTGCTTCGATCGACAGTATGCTCTATGAGAATATTCCCGGAGATATTCAGTCACAGAAAAATATCACTTTTGCCGGCTACCCGGCCATTGAAGTAACCAGTAAGAGCAAACAGGGACAGTATATCCGCTTTCGGATTATCACATTGGAAGATGAACTATTTGTGATTCGCCTTGATGCTCCCGGAACCATGGCTATCAGTCGTTATGGCGACCGCATCTTCAACTCGTTCAAGCTTAACATAAACAGACCTGCTAACTGGGAAACTTTTAAATCACCCAACGGAGCTATTGAGGTTAAAGTTCCGGGAACGGCTTTGCACCATGACCTCAAATATTTCACGCATCGCGATGAAACCATCGGACTTACTGCCAGTGATCCCGTTACAGGAAGTTATTATGTCGTGCTCCAGACGGAAATATCATCACCGTGGCACATGGAGCCGGATCAATTCGAAATTGAAGAGATCGAATTTGAACTAAGGACTTCCAGAGAGACCAGGGTGAAAAGCAAGAAGTGGCTGACATGGCAGGGACATAATGCCCTTGAGGTGAGCTATGAGAACAAGACCGGTGAAAAGCTCCTCGTCAGATATATTCTGGTAAACACTTCTGTCTACGCACTTGTAGTGCACCATCCGCTCGAAGAAGATGCGAGTCGCTTCTTTAACAGTTTTACCATTTCCAATCCGGAATTTGACGGATACAGAATGCAGACTGACAGTTCCATCATGGCCAGCTTTGAAATTCCCTACGAATTGCCGGAAGATAATGACCGTTGGGGCTGGGGTGGATACGGCGACGACAATGACTTTGAAGGAACAACCAACTACGGGAACTATGCACCTCTCAATGGCGGTGATGGTGTCTCTGTCCGTCACTCGGTGCTTGGTAAATATGAATACTATCCTGATTCTACCAAGGTTGAAAAGATTCTCGAAGAAGAGATTTCGGCCGATGGAAAGTGGATCGTGATTGACAGGAAACATTGGAAAGACGGACTGAACGAATACTACGAGTTCGTCGCCGGGGATACTGCCTGCACCCGTCAAAGCTGGGTAAGGCATATTCTCAGACCAAACTCATCTTACAGGCTCACCTGCAGATACGACACAGTGCTAGGGCGACCAGAATTCGCCACAAGGTTTTACAATTCGTTTACACCTATAGATTCTGTTCTTCGCGATCACGCATATGAGAACCGTTCGCTGCTTTTCCTGCAGGATATTACCAGTGAAGATTCCACGACTTATGCCAATGCTTATGATCTTATTTCAAGTGTGGAACTCCGGCCCGACTCCGCCAAAATCCTGCACCAGTACCTGAACAAAGTGAGCAAGTGGGCAAAGCCCGAAGAAGTAAGAAGCATCAAATACAAGATCATCCGTTCTCTGGGTGAGTACGAAGACAAAAACAACGTTGACTTCCTTGTCAATTCATTCCGTAGCTGGGCAGATTCCTCTTCTATTCAGATGATTGCTATGACTGCGCTGGCCGAAATCGAAACCAAAGAATGCTATGCAGAACTCACTAAACTCCTGAAAGAACAGGCGCCACTTGGTGTTTCAAAATCCGATATCTCGACATTCTTTTACGCATCCCGGGATTCAATAGAATTATCTGCAGTCTTTTTTCCTGAAATCATGAACCTGATGGATATCGATGAGTACAGGTATACTGCACTTTACCATCTCTCAAGGCTTGTCGACTCGAGTCTGGTTAAGCCTGCACAACTGAAACCATACGTACCCGAGTTAGTAGCCAGAGCCCGTGTTGAGTACCGCAGGCTCAACTCATCGAAAAATATCATTGGCAAAAAAGATAACTACTACGAAACTTCCTACAGCGATATCTCCAATCTGACCAGTTATCTGAACATCCTGATGCCTTTCCGGAATGAGACTGAGGTAAAGGCATTGTTCAATCAGGTTTCATCTACCAAACATAATGATGTGCTCAGGAAAGTCATCACAGAATATGTGGACAACGACATAGCTGTTCCGGATTCAATCATGCGAAAAGTGGCATCAGATAAAAAGGAAGGGCGATATCTGTACAGCTACCTGAAGGAAACTGAAAAAGACAGTTTGTTCCCTGCTGACCTCATTGATCAGAAAGCCTTTGTTGAACAATATCTGCACGCGCAGAAAAAATCATACAATGAGAACGAGCTGGATTCCGTGGTGTTCATCAAAACTGCACCGCTTACTGTCCGCAATGATTCCGGTGAAGGCTGGATCTATAAATATCGCCGCAAACCAAAAGACGAATGGATCTTGTGCGTGGTTGGAATAATGCCATCAGACTCCTCGGAAATCATCATATATCCTCAATTCGCCTATTCCGGAAAAGAAGAGCCCAAGCTGGATAAAAAATCAGATGAAGAGCTGGAGGAAATGTATGAAATGCTAATCCGTAAGGCGATCAGGAGTCACGTAAGCGATCTTCAGGAAGATGAGTTTAACTTTGCTGACCTGACAGATACCTACGATTAACGGTGCACCTCAAAAGCCTTTATATACAGCAATTCAAGAACTACACCGAAGGAGAATGGGAATTCTGTGATGGTATCAACTTTCTCCTGGGAGACAATGGCACGGGCAAGACCAATATTCTTGATGCCATCCATTGTCTTTCCTTCTGCAAGAGTTATTTCAATCCGATTGACTCGCAGTTGATCAAAACTGGTGAGGACCTGTTCATGCTGTCGGGCCATTTTGAATTGAACGGTCATGACGAGCACATCACATGCACCGTTAAACGCGGACAGCGAAAAATTTTCAGGCGCAACAAAAAGGAATACGAGAAACTATCAGAGCATATCGGACTGCTGCCATCTGTGATGGTTACTCCATACGACACAGATCTCATCCATGAAGGCAGCGAGGTTCGGAGAAGGTTCATGGATACACTGATCTCTCAGTATTCCAGACCATACCTCGAGAGACTTATTCTTTACAATAAGGCCCTTCAACAGAGAAATGCCCTGCTCACCTCTATCAGACAGGGGCAGGAGAAACAATCATCTCTTGAGCCATGGGACATGGTGCTTTCGGAGCATGGCACTTTTATTCACGGTGAAAGAAGAAAGTTCTTTACTGAGTTTCTTCCCATTTTCGACGAAGCGTATACGACGCTTTGTGGCAAGAAGGAAGATTCCCGTATTGAATATGTGTCCGATCTGTCGGAACAAACCATGGAAGACCTTCTTGCCAGGTCAGTATCCAAAGACATCATTCTGGAGAGAACAACCTGTGGCATCCACAAGGATGACATGCTGTTATCTCTGTCAGACCAGCCTTTCAAGAAATACGGATCTCAGGGACAGCAAAAAACGCTGGTCATCTCGCTGAAGATTGCGCAGTTTCGTTTTCTTCAATCGAAACTCAACGTCAAACCACTGCTGATGCTGGATGACATCTTCGATAAGATTGACGATAAAAGGGTTAAAGCACTCATGGAACTGATCACCGATGGTAACTTCGGACAGGTTTTTATCACCGATACCAGCCTGACGCGTGTACCAGAAATGCTTGGTTCAGACAGCTCAGCATACAAACTATACAATACCAATCTTGACCCTGTGGTAAGGGAAAAGGCCTGATCATATGGCGGGAAGAACTCACAGTGAAAGCAGCCTTGGCAAGATCATCAGAAATCTGATGAAAGAGAATGGCATGGAAGACCGCTACATCCAGGCCCGTATAGAATCGTGCTATGCCGAAGCCATGGGACCGGTCATTGCCAAGAGAACCCGCAGACTGGCATACAAACAGAAAAAACTGATTATTTATCTCGAAAGTGGGGTCTTGAAGGAAGAATTCAGCTACGCCCGAAGTTCCATAGTAGAGTTGTTAAACGAAAAACTGGGCGAAAATCTGATTCAGGAGGTTGAAATCTGGTAGTGGTGAACAACTAAGACCAAATCTAAATTTATAGTATCTGATGAACATCGGAGGGGGAAGAATATCTTCGCCTGTACAAGTATTCCAAAACCAGACAGGATATGACCAAGAAGCCCTGGACGAATAAACATTTTCTGCTCCTCGCTTTGGCAGGAGCTGTGATTTTTGTTTTTGCTCAATCTTTCTCAGGATCAGGTAAGAAAAGGAAGTTCCATACCGAAGATGATATGGTGAGGATGCTCCTCAACAATACGCTTCCTACAGGCTCAAACAGTGTTTTCATAGGCTCAGGTAAGTGTATGGGTTGTCATGGCAACGACCCTGTCGACTTTGCGAATATGTCCAGCGAAGGTGTTGATGTAAACCCAACAGACAACTGGAGAGCTACCATGATGGCCAATTCGGCCAAAGATCCCTTTTGGAGAGCTAAGGTGGCACATGAAGTCTTTATTAATCCGGACCATCAGGTTGAACTCGAAGACAAATGCACCAGTTGCC
>JBEAZL010000155.1:0-4090 GCA_041170085.1 Bacteroidota bacterium | reverse complement strand
GACAATCTGATTGGTATGGAAGCCACACCCGGCGCATATCAGACTTCTACCAATGGCTCTGACTTTTATTTTCTTGTCCTTGAAGCTGACGCAAGCGAACTGGTCTACGCCTCTTTCTTTGGAGGCAACAGCAGCGCAGAACATGTGGACGGCGGAACAAGCCGATTCGACCGGAAAGGAATCATGTATCAGAGCGTTTGCGCGGGATGCGGAAGCAACGACGACTTTCCGATTTTCCCTGCAGATGCATGGAGTCCGACGAACAACAGCAACAACTGCAACAACGGTGTTTTCAAATTCGACTTCGAGTTGCCGCTCACGGCCGCCGACTTTCTGGTACCTCCCGTCGGTTGTGTCAATGCGCCCATTTTCTTCGACAACACCAGCACCAACGGTCAGACGTTCTTCTGGGATTTCGGTGATGAAAGCACATCTGTAATCCCGGATCCGTTTCATCAATACGCCGAAACAGGAACGTACATCATCATGCTGGTTGCTACCAATCCCGGCACCTGCAACTTCGCGGATACCATTTATAAGGAAATTACGATTACTGAACCACTTGTAACCGGTATAGCAGATGCCGCAGCTTGTTCAGGACAATCGACTGAAATCGGGCCGGAAGACTACAACCCGAATTACGATTACACGTGGATACCCGACACCTATCTCTCCGATGCCAATGATCCAAATCCAATCTTCACCGCGGGAGAGTCTACGGATTACATCCTGCTCGTCGAACATGGCGGATGTGTAGATACCATCTTTCAATCCGTGGTTGTCACTTCTCTTGAACTATCTGTACCCGAAGACACTGTGCTGTGCAACAATGCAGAGCTTATACTTGCAGCAGAGTATGCTCCTTCCAATGGAAACATCATCTGGAGCGACGATCCTGATTTTATCAATATCCTGAACGACAACAGCTCAGATCCGGATATTGAAGTAGAAATAAATGAGCCAACCACGTTCTACGCTCAACTTGAATTTGGTGGATGCTATCTCGAAGAGGAGGTGGTAGTTAATCTGGTTGCTTTCCAAACGATGATTGGAGGCGACTTTGCCGCATGCGAAGGTGACACAGTCAATATCTACGTATTGAATCCCAACCCTGAGTTCACATACCAGTGGGCTCCGGAAGAACTCGTTGTTTCCGGACAGAATACGCCTGAAGTTGAAGTCATCGTTGATGCGGAGCTGATCGTTGAGGTAACCAGCATTACTCCTTACGACTGCTCATTTACCGATGAAGTCGCTATTTCCATTTCCGCTCTTCAGGAATCATGGGTGAATGCCACTGCTTCTCCAGATTTGATTCTCGAAGGTCAGGAGACACAACTCGACGCATCGCCCGATGGATTTGAATATTCATGGACACCGGTTTCAGGACTCGACAATCCAAATGCCCAGAATCCAGTGGCATCTCCCGAACAGACGACTACATACTGTGTAACGGTAAGTGACGATGAGTGCTCATATGATGACTGTGTAACGGTGAGGGTTTCAGACTTTGTTTGTGGACCTCCCAGTCTTTATATACCTAATGCATTTACCCCCAACCTCGATGATCAGAACGAAGTGTTGTTCGTGCGCGGCAACTACATCACCGATTTGTATTTCGTGATTTACGACCGCTGGGGCGAGAAAGTATTCGAAACCGAAAATCAGTCCGAAGGTTGGAACGGAACATTCCGGGGCAAGGTCGTGGATCCCGATGTATATGTCTATTATCTCGAAGTGACCTGTGAAGGTGGTTCTACGTTTTTCGATAAAGGGAACATTACCGTAATCCGATAATGCACATCAGGAGAACGATACATATAGGTCTCTTTTTTGCATGGTGCGTGGTTGTGCCCTGTGGAATCATTCATGCACAGGATATCCATTTTTCCCAGTTCACCGATGCCCCCTTCAATCTGAATCCCGGCCTCACGGGTTCTTTTGATGCGGATATCAGAGCCATTGCGAACCAACGTACCCAATGGAGAAGTGTCACTGTTCCGTATTCAACCATTGCTGTGCACGGAGATGCCAGAAGTCCTGTCAAAAAATTACCGGGCTTGCACCTTGGCTTTGGCCTCAGCAACGACATTGCAGGCGACTCAAGGCTTAGGACTACTTCACTGAATTTTCTGGGTGCCTGGACACTAAAACCTGCATCTGATACCAGACACACTATTCTGCCCGGAGCTCAGCTCTCACTCAATTTTGTAGGAATAGATTACGGCGACCTCAGGTACGATAGTCAGTGGAATGGAATCTTTTACGACCCGAACCTTCCGCAGGAATCTCTCTATACGCGGGATAGTCGTTTTTACCCCGACCTCGCACTCGGTATCGTAGATCAATATGCAGATGAAGCTGGCTGGACTCTCACTTCAGGAGTAGCGCTTTACAACCTCTTTGTTCCCGGGCAGAGTTTCTTCGATATCACAACCACCCGATTGGATCCCAGAGTCAATTTGCACTCCTCTGCCATGATTCCTTTGAACCAGAACATGGAAATACTTCCTGCACTGATGCTCTCACTTCAGGGAAAGTATCGGGAGATCGATCTGGGTGCTAACCTGAACTACATCCTCGTCAATGAGCGGACTGTTTACAGGTCGATATACGGAGGATTGTTTTTCAGAGCCCGGGATGCCGGATTTATTGTAGCAGGAATGAGATACGACGACTGGAAGGTGGGACTGAGTTACGATATCAATACCAGTAACCTGAAACCTGCAAGTAACGGACGCGGCGGACTTGAAATCTCTGTCACCTATCTGATCCGGACATACAAGGAGGAGCTGCAGCTGAGAAAGCTTTGTCCTGACTTCTTCTGATCATCCTGCATAGGCTGCCCTTATGGTAGCTACCTTTGGCAGGCAAATATCCATTTATGCTCATTATTGTCACCTTCATACTGCTGACCATTTACAACGCCTTCTATCTGCCTGTTAAGTTCATGCCTGATTTGATGCCATCGTTCATGATCAACGGCTACGAGATTATCAAAGACAATTGGGCGCTTCTCACCTTTCTGGACTTCGTTGCAGTGGCAACACTATTCGTTGATCTCATCACTCGTTACGAGAAATTCACGAAGTCAGGTCAGCTGATTCGCCTCATGCTGACCGCACTGTTCTTCTGCACCTTCGCCCTGAAGTTCTTCATGGGTATGATGGAGTTGTATATCGATGGTGATGTGGTTTGATCAGGTTTGTTCAAAATCAATGCAAGATGATGATCTTCAGAGACTGATTATTTTGAGCATATAGGGCCGTTAAGGCTGATCAAGTCCCGTTATTACATCGTGTTGTTCCTGTTTGTTTCCTGATCAGGTTGACAAATCATACTGCCGGATAAGAGCATGCGACTTATGCTCCGGAGTTGATGCATGAAATCATAAAAAGAAAAAGGCCCTCCGCTTGGGAAGGCCTTTCAAAATTCAATTCATCCGGGATTATCTGAAGACAAATATCTGTCCGGTGTAGTCCTTGTATGTTGCATCAAATACTGAGCGTATCTCGAGGAAGTAGGTATAGATTCCGTCGGAAACGTAATACTCTCCGTCCTGATGACTTCCATCCCATGGCTGGTTGATATCCGTTGATTCGAATACCTTTTCACCCCATCGGTTATAGATACGCAGGGTGTAGTAGTTCGGATCGATGGCGCTACCAACGGGGATAAAGATGTCATTCACTCCGTCACCATTTGGCGAGAATGAATTCGGGATATACACCGCAAATGGTTCTGGTTCAAAGTGAGCAATGATCACATCAGATGATTCAAAAGTGAACCAGACTTCCTTGTCTGTTTCACTCATGGATGGAGTGTGGTTCATGGCCTCCCACTTAATGAAGTTCCAGAAATCGTTTGGCGTAGCCACAAACGATACTTCTTCATCCGCAGCCATTTCCACGGTCATTTCGTAGTCGGTAGAGAGACCATCGCCAAATACCACTGTTCCGGAATAAGGAGGATCAACCTTCACCGTGATGGTGTGGTGCTCGTACACATTATAAACAGCGATGAGCGTGTCGTTAGCTCCCAGCACAAAACTGATACTGGTGCTGAATTCGTCAGGGTTCAATACGTTGTT
>JBEAZL010000154.1:0-3294 GCA_041170085.1 Bacteroidota bacterium | reverse complement strand
GCCATGAGCTCCGACATATTGCATCCCTCTTCTAAAAATACCAACGGATTGATTACCGGTGCAATGGTATCTGTCCACTGAATTTCCTGAGTACATATGGCCTCCGTGCCATCGGCAAAATTCACTACCCATTGACGGTGAACGATCACAGGACATGGTTCGTGAATAATGTCGTCAGTATAGGTCAGGCTGTATTCTTCTCCGCACAGTACCTCTGGCCATCCCGTCAAATCCGGCATTGAGCCAGCGTCGCAGCTGAGTTCAATGTCGGAAGGACATTGCATAGCAGGTGGAGAGATACATTCTCCTTCCAGATTGAGATCGCCATTGATATCGATGGACTGACCATTCATTTCACCTTCAATGTCGAGCCAGACCGACATACCAGGCATCAGATTCTTATCATTGGCACCTGTACCGTACTGAAAACCGAATTCATAATCAGCAGGTCGATGTGATAATGTGAGTGTATTGCCTTCAAATGATCCAAGCCCAATGAGCACATTAGCCGCTGCAGGGTCTACGATGTAATACGTCCATGTAGTGTATAAATCTCCAACGAGCGTCGGATTGCCTTTCCATGAGCGGCCCAGGGCACTCCATGAGTTCCAGTCCATCGCATCTGTCAGCCAGAGATCCATATACCATCCAGCTCCCTCATCTGAAGTACTCCAGGTAATTCCGTAGAGGTGCGCGGTTCCATCATCAAATACATCAAACCCTCCGCCGGCAGGTTGAAAAACGTAATCTGTTCCTGAAGCAAATGGCAGTCCGTGCAGCCAAAGTGAACGTTGCTCAGCACCGTAGCCATCAACGAAACAATCGAGAGAAGAACATGTGGCCTCACTGAATGATGAACCATTCTGAAATGCTCCTGACGCGTAGTTTTGCCATACCTGTTCTGAACTCAGTGAGGCATTGTACACTGCAGCGAGGTACATCGTACCGAGCCACGGGCGACTTGCATCCAGCTCATTGAAGAACGACAACTCATAATTGGGATTCCAGGTAGAAAAATCTCCGGTTCTTGTTGACGAAGCCACCTGAACACCGTTGATGAAAAGCTTCTCTTGTCCCGAACTGCTCCGCGTATATACCAGATGTTTCAGCTCTGTTCCTGCAGATCCCGCGGGAGATTCCAGATTGGGGGTGCCATTATTTCCGGTTGCAGTTGTCCTGAGACGCGATAAGAACTTATCTCCTTGCTGACCCAGCATGAAATTGCGGTTGCTTGTTCCAAATCCACAACTCATCATCCTGGCAGGACCGTCCTGTGAAGGCATTTCACTCTTCACCCAAACCTCCATAGATATCTCATTTGACTCACCACAGGCCTCTGCGATCTTGTCAGCATTGCCAAGCGATTTGATCAAACCCGGATTGCTGAATCTGACACCGCCATCAACAGGCCACTCGCAAACACCTGATGCCACTTTCAGCATCATGGGCTCGCCATAGCCACTATGATCGGCTATGTAGATACCATTGCCTTCTGAAAATGGAAAATAGGCCACAAGGTTTTGCGTCACTCGTTGTGCGCTGGCCACGAGGCCAGAAACCAGGAAAAAGGTGGAAACCGCAATGGAGTAATGCTTTGACATAGCCATGAGATTAGGTTAGGTAACCTCATGCAGAATTTCATCGATAGCAATTCAGGGTGGAATTGCGGTATGACCGCATCACTTATTCTGCTATCTGTTACGGACACGGCAACTGTGTAGTTACCTTGTTTCTCCTGATTTAGCCAGAGAGCAAAACCGGACATATGAATCAGATGACGCCATGCACCAAACAAGAAAAAGCATCGACTAAAAAAGAGGAATCTGAATACTAACTCAGATTAACACTGCCTCATAGCAAGAAAACTATGTGGTTAGTCCACCTCCGACAAGGCATTAAGCACCTTTTCGTAGTCAGGTTCAATAGAAATATCTCCAACCTGTTCTGTGTACCTCACTATACCCTGACGGTCTATAACGACTACAGCACGAGACATGAGTGATGACAGCGCAGTGCCACTGACCATATCCACACCATAAGCATCGCTGAACGAAGTGTCTTTATACTGTGATCCGGTAATCACATTTTCGATTCCTTCAGCGCCGCAGAATCTCCTCTGGGCAAAGGGAAGGTCCTTTGAAACACAAATCACAACAGTTTCAGCCACATCTGACATCAGAGCATTGAACCTTCGAACAGATGATGCACAAGTTGGTGTATCAATGCTGGGAAAAATATTCAGCACAAGTTTTCTGCCTTTGAAATCGGCCAGAGAAACGTCCGACAAATTCTGCAGGGTAAGTCTGAAATCCGGTGCCGGTGTTCCCACTTCTGGCAAGCTTCCGGCGAGAATTACTTCCTTTTCACGATGTGTAACCATAAATTTTCAGGAGAGTGATTTAAGTTTTTCTTCCATGATGCGAATCTTCGATTCTGCATCTTCCTTCTTCTTGGTCTCAGCAGCCACTACCGCAGCCGGCGCTGAATTCACAAATTTCTCGTTGCTCAGTTTCTTCATCACCGATTCGAGAAATCCACGTGTATAGTCGAGTTCAGCGGCAATCTTCTCTCGCTCAGCAGCCACATCCACATCGCCGCTCAACGGCATGAAGAATTCCTGCGTACCAACTACAAAAGAATACCATCCGTCCTCCTTCACATCAGCCGCTTCCAGAACACTCACATTACAGAGTCGCTTCACATTCTCTGCGAAAGCGGTCCTGTAGCCTGAAGAAGACAGATACCTTACTTCAATGGCATCCCGGTTTGGCAGGTTAAGTTCCTTGCGCACATTGCGTATGCCACTAACCAGCTCGCTGAAACCATTGAACTCGGAGAGCAAAGAAGTGTCGATCGCTCCGCCCTCAGGCCATGAAGAAATAGTGATAGCCTCTCCCTGATTGCGAACCTTCAGGTGCTGCCACACCTCTTCTGAAATGAACGGCATAAAGGGGTGCAATACCTTCAGCACATCTTCGAAAATCGAAACAGTAGCCTCATAAGTTTGACGCGACATGGGCTGCTCGAATCCCGGCTTGATCATTTCGAGATACCACGCACAGAAATCATCCCATATCAGTTTGTACACTGTCATCAGCGAATCAGATATCCTGAACTTCACGAAATCTTCATCAACTGATGCAATCGCCTCATTTAGCCTGCTCCTCATCCAACGAATGGCAATCTCATCAGAGGCCGAAGACGGGATATCCGTCGTGCGCTGCTGCCAGCCATTTACCAGTCTGAATGCATTCCAGATTTTATTGGCAAAGTTTCTTCCCTGTTCACAGAGCG